>JBIJDO010000093.1:0-8701 GCA_044344105.1 Tabrizicola sp. | reverse complement strand
GATGAACTGGGTCGTGGCCCGGTCGATCCCGTTCTCGACCAGAAGCTGGCTCAGAAGCGGCAGCGCCCCGGCCGTATCTGCCGTCAGGAACAGGGCCGTCGCGCCCGAGGACTTTGCCGTGCCTGCGATACCCGACGCCGCCTGCACGATGCCGTTCTGGGAAAACTCGTAGGAACTCATGCCGACGACCGACCCCCCGGCCGAGGCCACGCCGCGTTCGATGGCAGCCTTGCCGACCTCGCCCGCGACGTTGCGGTCGTACACGATCAGGACCTTCGACTTGCCGTTCCTGACCGCGTATCCGGCCAGACGCCGCGCGGTGTTGTCGAAGGTCTGGCCCAGGACGAACACATTGCCCCCGGCAATCGCCGCATTGTTGGAAAAGGCCAGCACGCTGACCCCGGAGTTGGCGACGGCAACGCCCGCCGCATTCGCCTCTTCCGAATAGAACGGCCCCAGGATCACCTGCGCCCCCTCGTCCACCGCCTGGCTCGCCAGCGCCGCCGCCTGGGCCGGGCTGCCCCCGGTGCGGTAGACCCGCAGGTCGATGCGGACACCGGACAGATCCGCCATGGCCAGCCGGGCGGCGTTTTCCAGGTTCTGGCCGAAGAGCTCGTCCTGCGACTGCCCCGACCCCGAGGGGACCAGCAGCGCCACCTGCACCGCTCCGCCGTTGCCGGGCGGCGGGGTGCCCGGACCACCGGCGGGAACGCATGCCGAAAGCACCACGGCACCAAGGACAAGCAGCATCTGACCCAGCGACTTGCGGGCCTGGCGAATAACGGACAACATGGTGGTTCCTCACTGTTGCAGCAGGACTGCGATTGCGGGCCAAGGTAATGGGTTCGATGCGGGAAGTAAACTTGTGAGGCAAGGGTCGAACACCCCGGAATCCCAGACGAAAACCGGCCTGCGCGCGATTTCGCCGGGGCTGCACTTCGTGTCGACCCCGATCGGGGCGGCGCGGGACATCACGCTGCGGGCGCTGGATGTGCTGGCCGGGGCCGATGTCCTGGCGGCCGAAGACACCCGGACGCTCAAGCATCTGATGGAGATCCACGGGATTGCCCTCGCCGGTCGACCGCTGATCGCCTATCACGATCATTCCGGCGATGGCGCGCTGCGGCGGCTGATCGGCCTGATCGGCGATGGCAAGAGCCTTGCCTATGCCTCCGAAGCGGGAACGCCGCTGATCTCGGACCCGGGGTTCGAACTTGCCCGGGCGGTGGCGGCGGCGGGACTGCCGATGACGGCGGCACCCGGCCCCTGTGCCGCGATCTGCGCCCTGACCCTGTCGGGCCTGCCGTCGGACCGGTTCCTCTTTGCCGGATTTCCGCCCGCGGCGCAGGCCGCCCGGCGCGCGTTTCTGGAGGGGCTTGCCGGCGTGCAGGCCACGCTGATCCTCTATGAAAGCCCGAAGCGGCTGGCAAAGCTTCTGTCGGACATGGCCGCAACCCTGGGCGGGGCACGCCAGGCCGTGATCTGCCGGGAACTGACCAAACGCTTCGAGGAAGTCCTGCGCGGCAGCCTGGATGACCTCATCACAGAAGTCGCAAACCGCGACATCAAGGGCGAGGTGGTGGTGCTGGTCGACCGCGCCGCCCTGTCCGGGGCGTCCGAGGACGACATCGGAGCGGCGCTCGACACAGCCTTGCAGAGGATGTCCGTTAAGGATGCTGCAACTTTTGTCTCGCAAACTCTGGGCGTGTCCCGCAAGACTGCCTACCGGATCGCCCTCGACCGCAGCCAAGGATAGACCCGATGCCGTTTGACTTCGCTCCAGGTACCCTCCGCAAGACGCGGTCGTCACGGGGCCTTGCGAACCATATTGCGGGTCATGCCGCCGAAGCTTCGGTTGCCGGGGCCTACGAAAACCGCGGCATTGCGATCTGTGCCCGGAACTGGCGCGGCCTGACCGGGGAAATCGACCTGATCGGACGCGACGGGGATGTCGTCGTCTTCGTCGAAGTCAAGCAAAGCCGGACCCATGATCTGGCGGCGTCGCATGTCTCGCAGGCGCAGATCGGTCGCATTTTCGCGACGGTCGATGAATTTCTGGCAGGCGAACCGAAGGGGCTTCTCACCGATGTCCGCATCGATCTGGCGCTGGTCGACGGGCTGGGCCGGATCGAGGTAATCGAGAACGCCTTCGCGGGTTGAATTGCATCTTCCATCGGCTTCAGCCATCACTCGGGTCTGCACGATGGAGTGAGCGATGCCCTTGAAGGTAGCCCTGCAGATGGACCCAATCGGGTCGGTCAACATCAACGCGGATTCGACCTTCCGCATCGCGCTTGAGGCGCAGGCGCGCGGGCATTCGCTGTTCTTCTACACGCCGGACCGGCTCGCCTTTGTCGAAGGCCGGGTCCTGGCGCGGGGTTGGCCGATCGAGGTCCGGCGCGAGCCTGGCAACCATGTCACCTATGGCGCCGAGACCGAGGTCGATCTTGGGGACCATGATGTCGTCTGGCTGCGCCAGGACCCGCCCTTCGACATGGGTTACATCACCACGACGCATCTTCTGGAGATGATCCACCCGAAGACGCTGGTTGTGAACGATCCCTTCTGGGTGCGGAACGCGCCCGAGAAGCTTCTCGTGCTGCGCTTCCCGACCCTGACCCCGCCCACCGCCATCGCCCGTGACCTGGCCACGATCCGCGCGTTCAAGGCCCGGCATGGCGACATCATCCTGAAGCCGCTTTACGGCAACGGCGGTGCGGGCGTCTTCCGGCTGGACCCGAACGACCGGAACCTCGCCTCCCTGCACGAGCTCTTCATGGGCATCAACCGCGAGCCCTTGATCGTGCAGAAATTCCTGCCGGCGGTCGAACAGGGCGACAAGCGGGTGATTCTGGTCGATGGCGAACCCGTCGGGGCGATCAACCGGGTGCCGCAGGCGGGCGAGACCCGGTCGAACATGCATGCGGGGGGCCGTCCCGAGAAGGTCGGCCTGACCGAGCGCGACCTGGAAATCTGCCGCACCATCGGCCCCATCCTGCGGGAAAAGGGGCAGGTCTTTGTCGGCATCGACGTGATCGGCGATTGGCTGACCGAGATCAACGTGACCTCTCCCACCGGCATCCAGGAACTGGAACGCTTCGACGGCACCAACGCGGCCGCCCGGATCTGGGAGGTGATCGAGGCGAAGCGGGCCGGATAGGTCAGCGGGCAATCTGTCCACGCTGGGCAGCTTTTCCCACTCAATCTTTTCAGTGTGTTGGCCGTAGGCATTCAGAAGTTGTTCACTATCCGCATTGCCCGGCGTTGCCAAGAGCGGTGATCTGGTCACCACACCGTCCGCGTTCTCCCGACAGCGTCAGCCCGCCTCGGCCAGCAGGCCCTGTACGTCAAGCCGCTTGGTGACCATCGCCAGCGTCCCGTCCTCGGTCCGCGGCCAGTCGGCCGGATCCCGGTCACGGTACAGCTCGACGCCGTTGCCGTCCGGGTCGGTCAGATAGAGCGCCTCCGACACGCCGTGGTCCGAGGCCCCGTCCAGCGGATAGCCCGCGTCCGTCAGGCGTTTCAGCACGTCCGCGAGAGCCTTGCGGTGCGGGAAGAGGAAGGCGGAGTGATAAAGCCCGGTGTGTCCGGGGGGGGGCGGCGTGGCGCCGAGGCTTTCCCAGGTGTTCAGCCCGATATGGTGGTGATAGCCCCCCGCCGACAGAAACGCCGCCTGCGCGCCGTAGCGCTGGGTCACGTCGAAGCCAAGGAGCCCGGAGTAGAAGGCAATCGCGCGGTCAAGATCGGCCACCTTCAGATGCACATGGCCAACGCGGGTTTCGGGGTGGATCGTCACGGACAGAGCCTTTCGCTAGTGTTCAGCCACAAACATAAGTGACCGGATTGCGCTTGCCTATAGCCCATGGCGCACAGAATAAGTGCAGAAGGGCGGCGCTTCAGCCCTTCTTCTTCGCCAGGGCCGCCTCCAGCGCCGCAATCCGGGTCTCCAGCGCCGCGTTTTCCTCGCGCGCTTTCTGCGCCATGGCGCGGGCGGCGTCGAATTCCTCCCGCGTCACGAAGTCGCGGTCGGCCATCCAGCGGTCGACCCAGCTGCGGAATGCGGTTTCGGCTTCGGTCCTGGCCCCCTGGGCCACGCCCATTGCGTTGGTCATGAGCTGGCTCATGTCGTCGAAGAACTTGTTGCGGGTCTGCATGGGTCGTCTCCTTGCCACTTCTGCCAATTATATGACCCCGGCAGGGCGGGCGGGCAAGGTTGCGCGCCCAGGCGCTTGTTGACATCACCCCTTCCGAACGCGACAAGCGGCAAAACCATCGGTGATGTTCATGATCCCCTTTCCCGACATCTCGCCCAACCTGTTCGAGATCGAGCTTTTCGGCACCACCCTCGCGCTGCGCTGGTATGCGCTGGCCTACATCGCGGGCATCCTGTTCGGCTGGTGGATCGTCCTCCGCGCGATCCGGACGCCTCGGCTTTGGGCGGACGCGCCACCGGCGACCCCGGCCCAGATCGAACGGCTGCTGACCTGGATCATCTTCGGGGTTATTCTCGGTGGTCGGCTCGGCTATGTCCTGTTCTACGACCTGCCGACCTACCTGGCCGATCCCTTGCAGATCGTGAAGGTCTGGGAGGGCGGAATGGCGTTTCACGGCGGCTTCGCAGGCGTGGTCATCGCCGCCCTCTGGTTCTGCCGTCGCGAAGGCATTCCACTCCTGCCGATGGGCGACCTCTTGGCGCTTGCCGCACCGGTCGGCCTGATGCTGGGCCGGATCGCGAACTTCATCAACGCCGAGCTCTGGGGCCGCCCGACCGACCTGCCCTGGGGTGTCATTTTCCCTGGTACCGCAGCCCAGACCTGCCCAGGGCTGACGGACCTCTGCGCCCGGCACCCGAGCCAGCTTTATCAGGCGGCGCTGGAGGGCTTGCTTCTGGCCATCGTGCTCATCTGGCTTGCCTTCCGGCGCGGCTGGCTGAAGCGGCCCGGCGCGCTTTTGGGCGTGTTCCTGGCCGGATACGGCATCGCGCGGTTTCTGGTGGAGTTCGTGCGCCAGCCGGATGCGCAGTTCGTCAGTCCCGGCAACCCGATCGGCTGGGCGGTGCAGGCCGGCAGCTACGGCCTGACCATGGGCCAGCTTCTGTCGCTGCCGATGATCGCGGCGGGCCTCTGGTTCATCCTTCGTGCCCGCAGGCAATGACGCCACTTGCCGGTCTGCTGATCGAGCGGATCCGGGAAACCGGGCCGATCACGGTGGCGGACTACATGGCGGAGTGCCTTCTCCACCCGGTCCACGGCTACTATACCACGCGCGAGCCGTTCGGCACCAAGGGTGACTTCACCACCGCGCCCGAGATCAGCCAGATGTTCGGTGAGCTCTTCGGCCTGGCCCTGGCGCAGGCCTGGGTCGACCGCGGGTCACCAGCGCCGTTCACTCTGGCCGAGCCCGGTCCCGGTCGCGGGACGCTGATGGCGGACGCCTTGCGCGCCACCAGGGCGGTCCCCGGCTTTCACGCCGCCGCCCGCGTGACGCTGGTCGAGGCCTCGCCCCGATTGCGGGAACGGCAGGAAGCGACCCTGGCCGGCTTCGCGCCGGTCTGGGTCGACCGCATGGAGGACCTTCCCGATGCGCCCCTGTTCCTGATCGGCAACGAGTTTCTCGATGCGCTGCCGATCCGGCAGTTCCAGCGCGGGCCGGAGGGCTGGCAGGAACGTCTGATCGGCCTTCGCGGCAACCGGCTGGCCTTTGGCCTGTCCGCCCCGCTGCCTGCGGTGCCCGACACTCCGGCCTTCCGCGATGCCGCGCCAGGCACGCTGGTCGAAGACAACCTTCCCGCCCGGCGCGCGGTGGCCGAAGTGGCGGCGCGCATCGCAAGGGCGGGCGGGGTCGCCTTCTGGATCGACTATGGCGGCTGGCGGTCCGCAGGCGACACGCTGCAGGCGCTCTGGACCCATGCCCCGGACGACCCGCTTGCCCATCCGGGCGCGGCCGACCTGACCGCGCATGTCGATTTCGAACCGCTTGCGGCCCTTGCGCCTGCCTTCGCCTATGACACGCAAGGCGCGGTTCTGACCCGGCTTGGCATCGATCACCGGGCGGAACGGCTGGCCCTTTCGCTGACCGGTGCTGCGCTGGAGAGCCATCGGGCTGCGCATCGCCGCTTGACCCATCCGGCAGAAATGGGTTCGGTGTTCAAGGTGCTGGCGCTGACCTCCGCCAATGCGCCGCCGCCACCGGGATTCGCCTGATGCCGACCACGCTGGAAATCATCACGTCCGATGCCCTGGCCGCCCGTCATGGCTTTTTCACCCGCAAGGGCGGGGCGTCCTCGGGCATCTTTGCGGGCCTCAACTGCGGCACGGGCTCCTCCGACCAGACCGAGATCGTCGCGATCAACCGCGCCCGCGTGGCCGAAGCCATGGGGCTTGGCCCCGAGGCGCTGGTCACCGTACATCAGGTACATTCGGCCCGCGCCCTTGCCGTGACCGGACCGCTGTCGATCCGGCCCGAGGCCGATGCGCTGGTCACCGCGACGCCCGGTGTCCTTCTGGCCGTCCTGACCGCCGATTGCCAGCCGGTCCTGTTCTCGGACCCCGAGGCCGGGGTGATCGGGGCCGCCCATGCCGGCTGGCGCGGGGCGGTGGACGGCGTCCTTGAGGCAACGGTGTCGGCGATGGAGGCGCTGGGGGCGGACCGCTCGCGCATGGTGGCGGTGATCGGGCCGACAATCAGCCAGTCCGCCTATGAGGTGGGCCCCGAGTTTCTGGAGCGTTTCCGGTCGGAAGATCCTGACAACACTCGCTTCTTTGCCGGTGGCCCAGGTGACCGCATGCTGTTCGATCTGCCGGGCTACGGGCTTCATCGTCTGCGCAGGGCCGGGGTCGGCCGGGCGGAATGGACCGGCCATTGCACCTATCGCGACCCGGTGCGGTTCTATTCCTTCCGGCGCACAACCCATGCGGGGGAGGCGGATTATGGTCGCCTGATCTCGACAATAAGGCTTTGATGCGGCGGAAACGCTGGGCAAAAGCACGGTTTCCTGCACCTTTCTTCCCCAACCCTGCCGCAATCCCCGGTCATGCATGATCCTGCGAAGTGGTCTGCGAAGGGGAATTCGATGATCATCCAGATGAAAACCAAGCGCCGCTGGATCCTGTCGATCCTGGAAACCGTGGGTGACGGTTCGGATACCCGTGTCGTGGCCCGTGCCACCGCGCGCCAGACCACGGGCCGGACCGCGATGATTGCCGGACAGAAGGGGTTCGCCATGCGCCTCAAGACGGCGACCCGTCAGCTCAGCGACGCCGCGCGCTAAGACCCTCGCGGCTCAGGCGGTCCGCGCGAGCCGCGTTTCCAGCACATCGAAGGGCAGACCCGGTTCATCCTTGGCGCAGCGGATGACGAGGCTGGTCTTAACATTGGCCACGTGATCGGCCTTGAGCAGCTCTTCGGTCAGAAAGCTTTGAAAACTGGACAGGTCGGGGGCCGCGCATTTCAGGATGAAGTCGATCTCGCCGTTCAGCATGTGACATTCGCGGACCAGCGGCCAGGCCCGGCAGCGCGCCTCGAAAGCCGAAAGGTCCGCCTCGGCCTGACTGTTCAGCCGCACCATCGCGAAGACCTGCACCTCGAAGCCCAGCTCGCGGGCGTTGATGTCGGCATGATAGCCGCGGATGTAGCCGGCTTCCTCCAGCCCCCGCACCCGGCGCAGGCAGGGCGGCGCCGAGATGCCGACGCGGCTTGCCAGCTCGACATTGGTCATCCGGCCATCGGCCTGCAATTCGGCCAGAATCTGGCGGTCGATCGGGTCAAGCTTGTGTCCGGCCATCGCTGCCTCCGTTGTGAAACGATACTTAGGATGCACCGGCGGTCCGCGCAATAATATTTCAACCTCGCGCAAGAAAATGTACGGAACATCCGACATGCGGCCCGTGCAGCGCCGCCATGCGGGGGCTTCCGGCTGCCGCCGGGCATGGCTATATCGGGGGCCGGAAGTCCTGGGGGCAAACATGGGCACGTCGCGGCATACGAAGGTGATGATCATCGGGTCCGGCCCGGCGGGCTATACGGCGGCGGTCTATGCTGCCCGCGCCATGCTGAACCCGATCCTGATCCAGGGCCTGCAGCCCGGCGGGCAGCTGACCATCACCACCGAGGTCGAGAACTGGCCGGGCGACACGCATGTCCTCGGCCCCGACCTGATGGTGCGGATGGAAGAGCATGCCAAGGCGATGGGGGCCGAGGTGATCGGCGACTACATCACCGCGCTCGACCTGTCGCGGCGGCCCTTCACCGCGACGGCGGACAGCGGGACGACCTACACGGCGGATGCGGTGATCCTGGCGACGGGGGCGCAGGCCAAGTGGCTGGGGCTGCCGAGCGAGGAGAAGTTCAAGGGCTTCGGCGTGTCGGCCTGCGCGACCTGCGACGGGTTCTTCTACCGTGGCAAGGAAGTCGTGGTGATCGGGGGCGGGAACACCGCCGTGGAAGAGGCGCTGTTCCTGACCAACTTCGCCTCCAAGGTCACGCTGATCCACCGCCGCGACAGCCTTCGGGCCGAGAAGATCATGCAGGACCGGCTCTTCAAGCATCCGAAGATCGCGGTGGTCTGGGACAGCGAGGTGACCGAGGTCGTCGGGACCGAGGCGCCGCTGGGCGTGACGGCGGTGAGGACCCGCAACCTGAAGACCGGGGCGGAAGGGGAGATTCCCTGTGCGGGGTTCTTCGTGGCCATCGGGCATGCCCC
>JBIJDO010000091.1:0-8775 GCA_044344105.1 Tabrizicola sp. | reverse complement strand
ACTGGTGCTTGACGGGGTGAAGCGGCACGGCCACGCCCGCCAGCGCGCCGATCTGCCGGGCCCACATGCCGCCGCAGTTCACCACCTTGTCGCAGGCGATGACACCCTGGTCGGTCTCGACATGGGTGATCCTTGGACCCGCCATCCGGAAGCCGGTGACCCGGACGCCTTCGGCGATCCGCGCGCCGTGCATCCTGGCACCCCTGGCCAGGGACTGGGTGATGTCCGAAGGGCTGGCCTGACCGTCCGTCGGCAGCCAGGACGCCCCGATCAGGTCGGAAGTGTCCATCAGGGGCCACATGCGCTTCACCTCGTCCGGGCCGATCAGGTCCATCTCCATCCCGAAACTGCGGGCGGTGGTGGCCAGCCGCTTGAACTCGGTCCAGCGGTCGGGGGTGGTGGCCAGGCGCAGGCAGCCGGTCATCTTCCAGCCGGTGTCGAGGCCGGTTTCGGCAGCGAGGCCCCGGTAGAGATCGACCGAGTACTTCAGCACCTTGGTGATCGAGGCCGAAGAGCGCAGCTGGCCCACCAGCCCCGCCGCATGCCAGGTCGAGCCGGACGTGATCTTCCCCTGCTCCAGGAGGAGGACATCCGCCCGGTGGTCGCGGGCAAGATGATAGGCCGTGGAACAGCCGATGATGCCGCCGCCGATGACGATGATCTGGGCCTGGAGGGGAAGCGTCATGCCGGTTTTCCTGCATCTGATCGGGTGCCGACGACCGCGGGGCCGTCGCGGCAGAGGTTAGGGGGACGGCGCGACGAACAGAAGGATTCTCTTCGGTCCGCTGCGGGAGGCCCGTCCTTCCTTTCCCCTTGCTCCCGTTCCGGTTCCCCCCTAAACGGACAGGCGGAGACGTGGCCGAGCGGTCGAAGGCACGCCCCTGCTAAGGGCGCAGACCCGAAAGGGTCTCGAGGGTTCGAATCCCTTCGTCTCCGCCAGCCATCCTTGCCTGTACCTGCTCTTTCCGTTTGCCTCGGAAATCCGTGCCTCTTTCCAACGGTTAAGGCCGTTCTTCCCTGACAGAAACGCCACCTGGCCCTGAGATTTGCCGCGTTTGCGCCCGTCGCCTTCGCGCCCTGCAAGGCCTGTTCCGTTTGCACGAGGAAGCGAGGTTACATCCGTTCCAGAACCTGCTTTGACCTGATGGGTGAGCGACGGCCGCCGCGCCTTTCGCCGAAGCCGCGGGCCTGTTCCTTCCAGCATATCGGAAGATCGTTGCGGACGAAGGCGGCGACGGAGATGCCGGACCACATGGCCCTTGCCGGGTGCCAGGTTCGACCGGGAAGCGCTGTATAGCTGACCTTGCCGAAGCGACAGGGACGGTGGCGCGGATCCTGGACCCCGATGTCGATTCTGTCGGCCAGCGTCATGGCGGGCGGCCCTTGACCAGACCTTGGCCGATTGATCCCGGCGGCCCGGAAACATCCGGCAGGCCACCCTCGCGCAGTGCCAGGATATAGTTCCACGCAACCGCCTCGGCTGGCGCGCGGGTGCCCTTCAAGCGGACGGCGCGGACGGAAAGCGGACAGCTGGGCAGCACGTCCGAAAGATCGGCGATCCGCCCTTGGGCGATGCCGAGCCGGGCCAGAGCCGCGGGCACCCAGGCCAGCGCGACACCCGCCGCCGCCATTTCAAGTGCGGCCAGCGTCAGCGCGGTCTCGGCCCTGGGCACCGCGATCCAGCCGGGATCAAGCGCGGGCAGGATGCGCTGGGCCATGATCCCGCCGAAGAAGACTTCGTGCGGATAGGCGACATAGGACAGCTCGCCCGCGCCCTTCGGGATCGCCGCCGCCCGGTCCGGGCGCAACACCGGGACAAGACGGTCGGACCAGAGGTCGATGGTCTCCAGATATTCGCCCGGGAATGCCGTTTCGCCGGGCAGGCCGTAGACGATGGCCAGATCAGCCGTCCGCGAGAGGAGCAGACCGAAGCATTCGTCCAGGTTGGCCGAGCGCAGCCGCACAAAGACCTCCTGCCCGCCGTTCCGGATGCCCTGAATGATCCGAGGCGCGAGAGAGGTCGTCAGCGAATGCTGGCTGGCGATCACGATACGGTTCGAGGCCACCCGGTCCCCCCGCCGCAGGTCGACGACCAACTGGCGCAGTGCTGCGGCAATCTGCTCGATCTGGGCGGACTGCGCCCCGGTCATCGCGCGAAGCTGCACGGGCTTGCGGCTCCGGTCGAAAAGCTCGACGCCAACATAGTCCTCGATCTGCTGGACCCGGCGCGAAAAAGCCGACTGCGTGAGGTTCCGCCGTTCCGCCGCGCCACTGAAGGACCCGGTCTGCGCGATGGCCTGAATGTCTTCCAGCCATTCCAGCCGCATCGATGCCCCCAAGTTGCAATTCCTGCAAGATAACCCGCCAATTTCGCATTTGCAATTGCATGACTGCTGATTGAATCTTGACTTCTGCAAGTTACGAAGGACTCGCCTCATGCATCTCGCGCGGTTTCCCCGCATCTTCCTGGCGCACCTGCCCACCCCGCTGGAACGGCTGGACCGGCTGACCAGGGAACTTGGCGGGCCCGAAATCTGGATCAAGCGCGATGACTGCACCGGGCTGTCGACGGGCGGGAACAAGACCCGCAAGCTGGAATTCCTGATGGCCGAGGCCCAGGTCCAGGATGCGGACACGGTGATCACCCAAGGGGCGACGCAGTCGAACCACGCGCGCCAGACGGCGGCTTTCGCGGCCAAGCTGGGGCTTGCCTGCCATATCCTGCTTGAGGATCGGACCGGGTCGAACGACCCCAACTACAACACAAACGGCAACGTGCTTCTGGACCATCTGCATGGTGCCACCACTTCGCGCCGCGCCGGGGGAACGGACATGGCCGCCGAGATGGAGGGGCTGGCCGACCAACTGCGCGCAAAAGGGCGCAGGCCCTATATCATTCCCGGCGGCGGATCGAACGCCACCGGTGCGCTTGGCTATGTGAACTGTGCCTTCGAACTTTTGTCCCAGGCCAACGACCGGGGGCTCGTGATCGACCACATCGTCACCGCAACCGGCAGTGCGGGTACCCAGGCCGGGCTGATCACCGGCCTCAAGGCGCTGAACGCGGGGATTCCTCTTCTGGGCATCGGAGTGCGCGCGCCGAAGGAAAAGCAGGAAGAGAGCGTCTTCGCTCTGGCGCAACGCACCGCCGAGAAGCTCGGCTGCCCGGCTGTCGTCACTCGCGCCGATGTGGTTGCCGACTGCAGCTATGTCGGCGCGGGCTACGGCATCCCGCGCGCCGATACGCTTGAAGCAATCGCCATGTTCGCTGAGCTTGAGGGCATCCTTCTCGATCCGGTCTATTCCGGCAAGGGGGCTGCAGGCCTGATCGACCTGGTCCGCAAGGGCCGCTTCACCAAGGGGCAGCGCGTGGTGTTCCTGCACACCGGCGGGGCGGCGGGTCTCTTCGGCTACGACGCGGTCTTCGCCGACAGGCGCAAGGCTCTGGAGGTCTGATGCGGCGTGTCGGCATCCTTGGTGGCATGGGCCCACAGGCGACGATCCTTCTGATGCAGAAGGTCCTCGACGCCACCCCCGCCCGCGACGATGCCGACCATGTTCCGCTGCTTGTCGACCAGAACCCGCAGGTGCCTTCGCGCATCCGCCGCCTGATCGATGGGACGGGCGAGGACCCCGGCCCGGTGCTGGCCGAAATGGCGCGGCGGCTGGTCGCTGCGGGGGCCGAAGCGCTCGCCATGCCCTGCAACACCGCCCACCACTACGCGCCCGAAATCCGCGCGGCGGTCGGGGTGCCGCTCCTCGACATGGTCGAGCTGGCCGTCCGTCACGCGGCCCGGCTTGCGGGGCCCGGCGGGCGCGTCGGCATCCTTGCCTCGCCCGCCGTGCGCAAGATCGCGCTGTTCGACGCGGCCTTGGCCGGATTTGGGGTCCAGGCCTTGTACCCTGAAGACGAACCGGCGCTGCTTGCGGCGATCCGTCGGATAAAGGCCGGAGGTCCGGGGCCGGAGGTCATGGCGGCGCTGCGGGCGGCCTCGGGCGCGTTGCTGCAAAAGGGGGCAGTCGTGCAGATGATCGCCTGCACCGAGTTTTCCCTCGTGCCGGACGCCCTGGCCGACGGGGTCCAGGCATTTGATGCTCTTGATGTGCTGGCAGAAGCGGTAAAGGATTTCGCCAGGGCTGATGGCGAAGGGGACAGTCTGCCAGGACAGGGTCATTCCGACCCGCGATGACGACGAAGAACAAACCAACAGAGGAGACGACCATGCGCATGAAACTGAAGACCCTGATGCTGGGTGCGGCCGCAACCGCCCTCCTGGCCGGGCAGGCCTTTGCCGAAAAGATCATCATCGGCCATTTCGGCAACCCGACGCCGATGCAGCTTCTGTCCACCTCGGACGAGCTTGCCCAGGCCACCGGCTGGGAGATCGAATGGCGCAAGTTCGACGCCGGGACCGACGTGATCGCGGCCATGGCCTCGGGTGACGTCGTCCTGTCCGAACTGGGGTCTTCCCCCATCGCGATCGGAGCCAGTTCCGGCCTGGAAATCGAGCTGATCGCCTATTCCGACGTGATCGGCAAAGCGGAATCGCTGATCGCCCGCGAAGGCTCGGGCATCGCCAGCATTGCCGACCTCAAGGGCAAGACAGTGGGAGTGCCGATCGGCTCGACCGCGCATTACTCGCTGATGGGCGCGCTCCAGTATGAGGGCCTTGCCGAGACGGACGTGAACATCGTCGGCATGAAACCCGACGACATCGCGGCGGCCTGGGGCCAGGGCACCATCGACGCGGCCTGGATCTGGCAGCCGGTGCAGTCGGAGATCCTGAAGACCGGCTCGCTGGTCGTCGGCGCGGACCAGACCGCCGAATGGGGTTTCCCGACCTATGACGGCTGGGTGGTCAGCAAGGCCTTCGCCGAGGCCAACCCGGACAAGATCGTCGCCTTCCTGAAGGCGGTGGACAAGGTCAACGGCATGTATCTGGCCGACCCCGCCGCCTGGACCGCCGACAGCGAGCCGGTGAAGGCCCTCGCCGCCGCCACCGGGGCCGATCCGGCCCAGGTTCCGGGCATCCTGGAAGGCTTCACCTTCCTGCCGATGGCCGAGCAGACCGGCGAAGCCTGGCTTGCCGGGGCCGCGCCGAAGATCAAGACCACCGCCGACTTCCTGGTCACAGCGGGGCGGATCGACGCGGCGCTCGACGACTATTCTGCCTTCGTCAATCCGACCTACGCCGCCGCAGCTGCGGGACAGTAAGACTGCCATCGGTCGCCCGGGGCTTCGGTTTCGGGCGGCTTCCCCCCTGCGGAAGGAACGGCCTTGAGCCTGAACATCGACCATGTCTCGGTGATCTACCCGGCTGCCGACGGGCGTCCGCCGGTGGCCGCGCTCAGCGACATCGACCTCACCATTTCGGAAGGCGAATTCGTCGTGGCGCTTGGCGCTTCGGGCTGCGGCAAATCCACGCTTCTGAACCTGATCGCCGGCTTCCTGTCGCCGTCTTCGGGCAGCCTGACGCTGGACGGGCAGACGGTCTTGGGGCCGGGGGCCGACCGGGCGGTGGTCTTCCAGAAGCACGCGCTTCTCCCCTGGCTGAACGTGATCGACAACGTGGCCTTCGGACTGCAGATTCAAGGCGTTGGCAAGGAGACCCGCTACCGGACCGCCAACGAATACATCGGCCTTCTCGGCCTTGACGGCTTTCAGAAATCGCCCGTCTACAAGCTGTCGGGCGGAATGCAGCAGCGCGTCGGCATCGCGCGCGCGCTGACCTGCGATCCGAAGGTCCTCCTCATGGACGAACCCCTTGGCGCGCTGGACGCGCTGACCCGGGAAAAGGCGCAGGAGCTGATCCTGAAGATCTGGGGCGAAACCGGGAAATCCGTGTTTTTCATCACCCACTCTGTCGAAGAGGCGCTGTTCATGGGGACCAAGCTCATCGTGATGTCGCCCCGCCCCGGCCGCATCACCCACCGCTTCGACCTGCCCTTCTCGCGCCAGTTCCAGTCCGGCACCCCGGCGCGAAAGGTCAAGGCCTCGCCCGAGTTCATCGCGCTCCGCGAGACCGTCCTCAACATCATCTTCGCCGACGAGGAGGCCGTGGAATGAGCCTGTCGCCGCCCCCGAAAGCCCCAAGCCTTCTCGCGCGCCTCTCGCGCGCCCGGCCCACCAAACCCGGCGAGATTTACGGCGTCCCCGGCCAGGGCAGCACCTTGTGGCTGTCGGTCGCCTCGGTCCTCGTGCTGCTGTTTATCTGGTGGCTGGTGACGGCGCTTGGCCTTGTCAAACCGCTGTTCGTGCCCTCGCCGCTATCGGTGCTGAACAAGTTCTTCCAGATCTGGCGGGAAGGCTTCACCAACACCCCTTTCATCGAACATGTCGCGATCTCGACATTCCGGGTGTTCAGCGCCTTCCTGCTGGCCTGCCTGATCGGCCTCCCCCTTGGCCTTGCCATGGGGATGAGCCCGGTGATGCGCGGCATCTTCGACCCCCCGATCGAGTTCTACCGACCGATCCCGCCCCTGGCCTATCTGCCGCTGATGATCATCTGGTTCGGCATCGACGAGACGTCGAAGATCCTTCTCATCTTCCTGTCGGTCTTCGCGCCGGTCGTCCTTGGTGCCCGCTCCGGGGTGAAATCGGCCGCCATCGAACAGATCCACGCCGCTTATTCCTTCGGCGCGACCCGCTGGCAGGTGATGCGCCACGTGATCCTGCCCTCAGCCATGCCCGAGATCCTGACCGCCATGCGCGTCGGCATCGGGTTCGGCTGGACCACGCTGGTCGCCGCCGAGATGGTCGCGGCGACCAAGGGGCTGGGCTACATGGTCCTGTCGGCCAGCCAGTTCCTGCAGACCCCGGTCGTGATCATGGGCATCTTCGTGATCGCCACCATCGCCTTCGCCTTCGACCTCCTGATGCGTTTTCTCGAACGCCGCCTCGTGCCCTGGAAGGGCCGCATGTGACCTATGCCCTGGAAGGGCCGGATGTGACCCGATGATCTATCTCAAGCAAGCCCTCGCGACGCCCGAGACCGACCATCGGGACGTTCGCGATCTGGTGCAGGTCATGCTCGCCCGCATCGCGCTGCAGGGCGAGGAGGCGGTCCGCGACTATTCCCGCACCTTCGACAAGTGGGAAGGCGAGATCATCGTCAGCCGCAAGGTCCTGGACCACGCTGCCGCCCAAGTCCCTGATCGGCTGAAGGCCGACATCCGCTTTGCCCATGCCAACATCCGCCGTTTCGCCGAGGCACAGAAGGCCACGCTGTCCGATTGTGCGGTGGAAATCCTTCCGGGTCTGATGGCGGGGCAAAGGCAGATTCCGGTTTCGGCCGCCGGCTGCTACGTTCCGGGCGGGCGCTATAGCCATGTGGCGAGCGCGATCATGACGATCACCACCGCCAAGGTCGCGGGCGTCCCGCATATTGCCGCCTGCTCGCCGCCCCGCCCCGGCACCGGCATCCCGCCCGCGATCCTTTATGCGATGGACCTTTGCGGTGCCGACATGATCCTGAACCTCGGCGGTGTGCAGGGTGTGGCCGCCATGGCGCATGGCCATTTCGGGCTGCCGAAGGCCGACATCCTCGTCGGTCCGGGCAACCAGTACGTGGCCGAAGCGAAGCGGATGCTGTTCGGCCAGGTCGGCATCGACATGTTCGCAGGCCCGACCGACAGCATGGTCGTGGCCGACGTCAGCGCAGATGCCGAAATGGTGGCCTACGACCTCGTCGGCCAGGCCGAGCACGGCTACAACTCGCCGGTCTGGCTGGTGACCACGGATGAGACGCTGGCACGGACCGTGATCCGGCTTGTCCCCGACCTCATCGCCTCCCTGCCCGATGTGAACCGCGAAAGCGCCCGCGCCGCCTGGGACAACATGGCCGAGATCATCCTCTGCCATGACCGCGACGAGATGGCCGAGGTCGCCGACACCTACGCCCCCGAACACCTGCACGTCCAGGCCCGCGACCTTGACTGGTGGCTGGACCGGCTTCGGGCCTATGGTTCGCTGTTCCTGGGCGTGGAGACGACGGTGGCCTTCGGGGACAAGACCTCGGGCCCGAACCACGTCCTGCCGACCTCCGGTGCCGCGCGCTATACCGGGGGACTGTCGGTCCACAAGTTCATGAAGACCGTCACCTGGCAACGCGCCACGCGCGCGGCCGCCCGCCCCCTGGCCGAGGCCACCGCGCGGATCTCGCGGCTTGAAGGCATGGAAGGCCACGCAAGGTCCGCCGAAATCCGGCTGTCCAAATTCTACCCCGGCGAAAGCTTCGACCTTGGCGTGACAGACCTCTCTGCCTGACGTCACGCCCGCCGAGGGTCTGTCAGAAGAACCTTCTCCGCCGCGCGGCAGGGTGCCGGGTGCGCCTCGCGAGGCGGCCCTGGTCTGCGGTCGCCTCGCCCCCCCCGGCATCGATCAGGGTCGGGACTGCATCCTTATGAGGACGGTCGGACCCCGACCTCACCCTCACGGCCATCACCAGGCCTATTTCTTCAGCCAGGCGATCAGTTCGGGCACCAGAAGCCGACTGTGCAGCGCGTCGTCCGACAGGTTCACGAAGGCGTCGAGGTCGGTGATGATGACCACGCCGGTGTTGCGGTAGCGGTCGGCGATGGCGTTCAGGAACGGAAAGTCGGTCTCGTGCTCGCAGGCACCGAGGAACAGGAAATAGACGTCATCGCCGCGCTCCTGCGACTCGCGCAGGATCTGGTCGGTGCGGTCGGTGTCGGTGTTTTCGCCGTCGGTGATGAAGAGCACGATCGACCGCTTGCGGGGGGCGGCTTCCGATGCTGGCCTTGCGCCAAGCCCGA
>JBIJDO010000090.1:0-8791 GCA_044344105.1 Tabrizicola sp. | reverse complement strand
GACGAGGACCGCGCAAGGAACCGCAAGGATAACGGCCCGGAAAACCTGACAATTCTACGGAAACTCACCCTCAACATCCTGCGAAAGGCCCGCCCCAAACTCCCCGTCTCCCGAAAACGCGCAGGATGGTCCGACGACTTCGCAAAATCCATCCTCGGCCAAATGCGATAGCCCTGTCAGCATCTGCATGTCCACTTGACACTGCCAAGCCCGACAACTTTCCGATTGCCGCTTTCCCGCCAAGTGCTCCACTTCCCCGAATAGTCGGCAACTCTTTCCCCTTCCGTGCCCGATCGATTGGCCCAAAGTGCCGATCCTCGAAGTACCGAATGTGCCAAGCCCGAATTGGATATTGCCCCTCGGGCAGGACCAGCACCTCATCCAACGGAAACCGCAGTACCTCGTTTGCCGAAATCAACGGCCGCTCTTCCGACCGCCTGCTGACATTCGCGCTGTCCTCCAGCGCACGTACCCGCGACTGGCTTTCGGTCACGGCGGTGATGGTGGACCGCCCCAAAGCATTCGAAAGCACCTCTGCCGTCCGGTCATCCTGCGGCGTCATATAAATCTGCATGCCGGCACCACCCTGCAGGGAGCGCCGTCCGGTTTCGCCATAGATGTCATCCAGACCGGGGATGGTCTGGGAGATGATAAAGAACCGCCCCCCGAAGCTGCGGATCGTCTTGATCGAGGAGAGGACCAGGGGCTGCCGACCGAGTTGGTCGAACTCGTCCATCAGGAACATGACGGCATGGGGTTCGTCTGGTCCAGGCTCCCGGCGTTGCAAGGAGGCAATGGCATCCGCGAAGAGAAGGCGGACGAGGGGGGCGAGGGTTTTCAGGTGCTCCGGCTGGACGACGATGTAGAGACTTTGGGGATCGCGGCGAAAGGTCGAGAAGTCGAAGTCGCTTGCCGAGGTCACACGGTCCACTGCGGGGTCGTTCCAAAGCTCGAGACCGGATCCCTGGATGACGGACACGTAAGCCCCGAGGGTCTTTTCAGGGACGTCGGCCATCTCGAGGAAGGTGCGGGAGACGATCGGGATGTTCGTCGTCTCGGCGATGGCGGTGTAGCTCTTCTTCTTGTCGCCACCCCCGGCCATGATCTCGCCGGCAAAGCCAAGGGTCGGTCTACGCTGCTCGATTGCGTAAAGGCAGGAGGCGATAAAGAGCCGCTTGCCGGCATTAAAGAAGCTCTGCGCGCTTTCGCCTTCCGGGATGAGGAAGAGGTCCGCCATGGAGTTCAGCGCGGTATACTGACGCTCGGCGGAGGGCAGGGCTTCAATCCGGGCGAGCGGGTTGAAGCGGTGCGACACCCGATCTTCGTCAAAGGGCGAGAAGTACCAAATGCCGTTCTTCAGCCCATGCTTGCGGTGGATCGAGGTCTTGGCGAAGTTCTCGCCTTTCACGTCGAGGATGATCGCCGAGCCTGAGAAGTGGAGGAGGTTCGGGATGACGAAGCCCACGCCTTTTCCCCGGCCCGTGGGCGCGATCATCATCGCATGTGGGAAGCGGTCTGGTGGGGCCATCACGAAGGGCGCGTCGGATTTCGGGAGGCCGAGCTTGCCGAAGATGAAGCCGTTCTGATCGAGGGTTCCGACCATGCGGTTGCGCTTCAACTCCCTACGGGCCTGGAAATGCGCGTCGTCGTATTGGTTGAGGCGACCACGATGAACCCCGGCAAGACCGACAAGCGTTAGCGCGACAGTCACCGCACCGGTGATGATCAGCGCCCCTTGCAGAACCGAAGGCCGCGCGGCAAGGTCGGCCCAGGCGTAGCGAAGGAACCAGGGGCCCATGGGGCTAAGCGTATCGAGGCTCTCCCGGAAGGCAGTGATCACATAGATCGTCGCTAGCATGCCACCGATATAGAGACCGGTCAGCAGGCCAAGGAGGAGCGCCAGCGGATACCGCCAGACGGTGTCGAGGTTCGAAAGCATGGATTTATGCCCTCAGAGTTCGTGGCCGGTGTCGCGCTCGACAGCACGATCGCGCTGCCCCAGTTCGGCAGCGCGATGCTGCGCCCGTGCCAGATCTGCCCAGGGTCCGACCTCGCCCGATTGACCGAGGTCTCCTTCGTTCTTCAGTTCATGCGCGACGGCCGCCCGGAGTGCTGGATCTCGGACCTGCTCGTTGAGCGGGGCGAGGTCGCCGGACCGGACGCGGTCGAGATCCTCGGGTTTCAGGGTGTCGTGCAGGCGGTCGACGATGGCTTCCAGCGCGGGCACCTCGGAGAGCCTCATATGGCGATCGGCGTTCAGCAACTGGTCGCGCGCAACGGCCTCGGTCAACTCCGGCGCTAGGTTGAAAGCCGCGACTTCCGCCTGAACCTCCTGTCCCAAAGCGCGCTCCGTTTCCATCCAGAACACCTTTTGCATTGTGTTCGGCTGCTCAGTAATCCAGCTCGCCCGCTGGCCCTCACTGCGCTCGGCCAAACTGAAGCGGGCGACCATTTCCTCGACGGACGTGCCGGCTATGCGAAGCTCATCTTCCCGGATCGAGAACAGCGCCGTCAGCCGTTCGCCGATCTCGTCGCGAACATGTGCAAGGGTCGCGCGAAGACCTTCGTCGAGGGAAACCCCCTCGGTCTGGCCTTGGTCCAACCGCTCAAGTGAGGCGAGGGTCGGGTTGTGATAGGGATCGGTGTTCCGGTCGGCAACTTGGGCATGCTCTGCGAGGAGGATGCTGTCGGGTGCGAGTTTCAGCGAGGCGCGGGCCTGCTCGGCAAAGCTGCGCTCCAGGTCGACCCGCTCGGCAGAGGGTTCCATGGCGCGAATTGCCTCCCAGGCCTCTGTGGCCGAAGCGATCATCTCGTTGCGCGCTGCCTCAACCCGTGTGGCGGGGTCGCCTTCGGCATGAAGCGAGTGATCGGGCATCAGGGGAACTCCTTGTCTGAGAGCGGCGGCAGACGCGCCAAGCGCCCGGGCCAGCCGGGAAAGGTAGGAAGCGGCACTTGCCTCGGTGCCGGTTGCGGCGGCAAGGTCGGCGAGGTCGCCAAGGGTCTTGTATTCACGGGCGAAGCCCTGCATCGCGGCGAGCCGTCGGCTCCGCTCCCCGTCAGACAGCGGCGGCGGGGGAGGTGGCGTGGCCTTCCCGCCCTCTCGCGATGCACGCAGCTCGGATTGGCGCGGCGGGTTCTCGACAATGCCGCGGGAAAGGCGCGACGAGGCGAGGATGTTCAGCCCATGCGACTGACTGATCTCGGCGTGAAGCTCGCGCATCACATCGAAGTTCAGCGCGGCATGACGACAGATCGATAGGAATCGGCCTTCCTCGATGCCATGCTTATCGACCACGAAATGCGCATGCAGATGGTCAGTGTCCTTGTGCAGGGCAGCAACGTATCGCCAGACATCCCCATACTCACCGGACCCGAACACAGCTTGCCCCCATTCCCGGGCGATGACCTCAGCACGTTCGGCGTCCACCCCCCGCGGAAAACTCAGGACGATGTGATCGGCATGCCCCCGACGCGGCGCACCTGTCCAGGTCGAAGACCAGATATCGGCCGTCCGCTCCGTTCGGGCAGGATCGAAATCACGCTCATAGCCCGCCAGGTTGCACCAAGTGCTCTGCACCCCCTCTTCCCGGGCCACATAGTCGAGAAGGCGCTTCAGCTCCTGTGGGGTGCGGGCGCTGCCGCCGGCGATGCGTTTGACGACCGACTGCCAGCCACGGGGCCCACCAGCGTTTCGCAGAAGCGCCCGGGTCTGGCGTTCCTTGCGCGTGCCGAGACGGGACGATGAGCCGTCGCCACCACCCCGCCCACGACGACGGTCGTCGAGAACATGACCGAGAACCAGATCCTCGACGGAAGGCGACCGGGTCATTTCGGCGCCTCGGCAGAAGTATCAGTGGCAAGAACGAAAGGAGAGGTTTGATCACCAAGTCCCTGCTTGGCCCTCAGCGCCGAGAGGAGGTGGACCACCTCTTCGACAAGGTCATCGACCCGCGCTCCGACCTTGCGCACCAGGGCGGCATCACGGGCATTCCAGGTCAGACGACCGACCGCCCCCAGTCGGGCGATCTGGTTGAGGTTGTTGCCGACAGCGGACAATTCCCGCCTGGCTGCAGCGATGGCATCAAGCTCGTCTGCCTGGATGGCCAGACGATCGCTTGCCTGTCTGACCAGATGCCTGACTGCCTCGGAAACCGTCAGACCGTTTGCTTCGGCAACCGCCTGAAAGGCTGCATGCTCGTCTTCCGTGATGCGGATGTTCAGCTTCACCGAAAGCCGCCGCACCTCCTTCCGGTCAAGGCTGCCCTTGATCCGTGACAGCGCCTGGCGGGAACGGCCCATCGACCTCGCCACGGCCGCGACGCTCTCGCCAGCGAGGAGCCGCGCCGTGATGGCTGCAGTCTCAGTAGAGGTCAGGCGTGAGCGTGGCATTGCATCATTACATGTGTTTTGCAGTCATTGCGCATCATGTACCACACACCACCGTTCCTGCCAACCGTCCTCACCGGCCGGTTTCCGCTCCTCTGAAGAGGGGCCCGCGTGCGGAAACCGGACAGCCGGTGAGGACTCAATATGGCGTCAGGGGTCGGCGGCTTGCCCGCCGACTGCGTCCCTGCGCCCCGGCCGTCAGGCCTCCGTGCAACGCGAGACCAAAGTGGTCGAGCGCCTTGAAACCTTGGGCTTTGCAGAAGTGTCCGGTCCCTCCATGAGGGCTGTTGGGACGGGCACGACAGTCTGAAGGAAGGGCTGCCCGGGAAGAGAAGGGGGGCCGGGGAAGGGGCCTCAAGATGCTTCAAGGCCTGCCCATTGCGGAAGATGGCCGACGATGAATGGCTTTGGGCATGAAGCCACAGGCTGGATCGGCGTAGCGTCAACCCGTCACTAGGCGAACTGGCAAGCAGGCCGACAGGCAAGCAGGCAGATTGTCCGGCATGCATCCGGTTGGCGGGTCATATTCGGGATCGTCCCTAGACAGAGGCCTGATGTCACCCTGCCTTCGGATCAGCCGTGCGGACAGGTTCCAACGCAGGCATGCGGCCTGTCACCTATGCAGGCATGCAGACATGCAAACCGTCATACGGGCCGGAAGGCAGATAGCCTCGATTGCGGCTAGGCCGAAGGAGTGCTCGGACGCCGCGCCGCAGCATCACGGCTGCGGGAATCCTTAGGAAACATGAAGGCTTCGGCGGTGTGTTACAACTTCCAGCACATGCCATTTGACGTTTCTGCAACCTTATGCCTAAACGGCGCACCGCACGTCGGTCGGATTAGTGACGCCTTTACAATGGCTTCGCTGGGTCTTGGCTTGCCCGCGGTGCACTGCCTTCCGCAGCGTCATGAAAGAACGCCGGGCGTCGGTGCAAGGGGTATCGAGTACCATTTGTGGAGGCGTCATTTCATGCAAGTCATTACCATCGTGCAGACCAAGGGCGGCTCGGGCAAGACCACGACCGCCATGCTTCTCGCATCTGCAGCACTGAACCTCGGGCGCAGCGTCACCCTGCTCGACGGTGATGTGAACGCTCAACTCGGCCGTTGGCGCGACAGTTTCGAACTGGCCACGTGGGAGAGTGCGCAAAAGCCCGACTGGCCGGAGAGTCTGGCGATCCTCTCGCCACCGGAAAGTGTTGAAGGGCTACTGTCGCTCCTCGAAGCTGAGGAAGCGCGCGGCGTCGATCTCGTCGTGATCGACACGCGACCGGGCACCCATACCGACACTGAGGACTTCTGCCTGATCTCCGATCTGGTGCTGATCCCAGCCCGCCCCGTCTATGCCGAATGGGAAATGACCCATCGCGCCGTCCTCTGGATGGACGACCTCCGCGCCTCGATTGCCGAGGGTGAGCGGTTCCCGGCGGTCCGGGTCCTCGTCATGGACGCGGGGCCGAAGATCATCGACGCCGCAACCCGGGAAGGGGGAATGGCTCAACTGCCAAAGCGCGACCAGAACGTGCTGCAAGAGATCCTACGGCTCGACCATCTCGACGTGATCGTTCCGCATTCGAGGATCCTCGAACAACTGGGCTATCACGGCCCCCTTGGTCCGGCGGCCCGCGCCAACGCCAAAGCACCCGGCGGTCGGCTGGTGGCGGATGCCATCACACGCCAGCTTGAAGTTGCGGAACTTGTCCTGACCGGGATCGACGAGGTGATCCCTGCATGAGCCGTTTCCGCCTTCCTGCACGTGTCGCACCTTCCCCGGCGGCGGAAGAACCGGGCCTGCAGAATTCCGCCGCACGGTTGCGGTCATCGCGCGAGGTGCAGGCGCGCATTCTTGCAGAACGGCGTGCGCCGGAGCAGGGAGGAAATGTCGAGGGCGTCAAGGCCCAGCTTCCCGACATGACGACGGAGCACTTGGCCGACCCGGAGTTTGCCGGGAAGAGGGAAGGGGAGAGTCGTCAGCCGCAGTCCCCCGCTTCGCCGCCCGAATGTGCTGCCAGTGGGTTGGCGAAGCCCCGGAAAGAGAAGCTGGTGGTCCTCTTTCGGCTGCCGTTGGCAGCCGAGAAGCAGCTTGAGCAGATCCCGGGCGCGGGCGACGTGACCCCAGCCTACATGCTGCGCGCCTTTGCCAAGGAAGCGCGGGCCGAACTGCGGCGGCTCTTGGCGGAAGATGATCTTGCGCCGCATGTCGACGAGGCGAAGCGCATCTTCACCATGGCAGCATCGGACATGGCGGTCGGCGAGCCGATGACCGTCTACGCCCAAGGCTCCGCGATCCGGGCTATGCATGCGGCACTTGATGACCCATGGCTGATCGAGCCCCGGGCGACGATCGTTGGTGCCTTCCTCGCCGCAATCGCGTCGCAGCTCATCGAGGCGCGACGCGTCAGGTAGACCTCACCCATGCAACAAAAATCGATGAGCTGCCTGCGGTTACTCGCAGGCAAGATCGGGCAGCGGCGCTGTCTTGAAGGTCAGGCTGTCAGCGCTGGTGACCATTGCGAACTCGCCGCCCGTGCGGAAGGTTGCCACCATTTTCGACCAGTCCGCTGCGTCAACCGATGCCTGTGCGGCGATGCCGTTCTTGACCGGCAGGCGGGCCTGCTCGCCCGACTTTGCGAGAACAACGACCATGTTTGGTGCGGCGTCTTTGTCGAAGCGGACCACGAGCGCGCCGTTGGGCGTTGGCCCGAAGACGCGATCCGGATCGCAGACAAGCCGCACTTCACCCGCCTCGCTGGTGAGCGCGTAGGTCGGAAGGCCACGCTCGACACCGACCGTCCAGGCGTCAAGCGCGTGGACAGGAACAGACATCGCCGCAAGCGCGGAAACAGCCAGAACGGGGGACAGAACATGCATCGACAGGAAAGCCTTTCGTGGTTCGCGTGGCGACAGCAAAGCACCACTTCTGATGTCGGTAGATATGTTCTGATGGCGCCCCTGTCCATGACCGCAAGCCATGAGCGAATGACCGGAGGCCGGAATGGATGACGTCGTTAGACCCAGCTCCAAAAGCCCGACAATCGATCGTCGGCTGTGGCGTATCGACCGTGGAGACCGGGAACTCGTCGCGGAGCGGCATCGCACCGCCAGCGGTCGGTTCAGAACCGTGTGGCTGGTCCCGGAGGAAACCCTGCGTGGCGTCCTCTGGGTCGAGGTTATCGAAGGAACCCCAGCCGATCCGTCGCTATGACCCATCAGCTGTCTGAATCGGACCGCCCGGATCGATTCAGAAATGCAATTGGACTTGGAGAGCGGCAAGGCAGAGTCTGTGCGGGGGAGGACCGCCATGGCTCTGGCACATCTGCACCGCATCGACCCTGAGGCCAACATGGCACGGTTCTACTGCATCGATGTCGCGGCGACGCTGTTCGGAGACGTCAGCGTTTTGCGAACCTGGGGCCGGATCGGAACGCACGGGCGGACGAGTATCGAGACCTGCGCCACCGTGGAAGATGCTGAGACATCGGCGACTCAGACGCTCCGTGAGAAGATGCGGCGGGGCTATTTTCCTGCCGGCCAAATGCTGCCGCAAGACATTGCGGTGTGAGATCTGTCAGACCTTGCGCTGAAGCCTGCCTTCCAGCTCGGCTCCGGCCTCGATGGCGATCTGCTCATGGATGACATCGGCCTGCACGACCGCACTCGGCGCGAGCTGAACGATTCGCGCCGAGATCATACCAGAGACCGCCCCAAGCACGACGAGGTCGTGGGCGACGACGGAACCTTCAACACGACCTGAACCAGTCACGGTGATCTCCGGCGCTCGCAGTGAGCCAACGACGTTGCCTTGGACCTCGATCGGTCCCCTGGAAGTGGCATCGCCTTCAACGACAAGGTCCTGCGCGAAAACGCTGCGGCGGGCGTTTGAGCTGGCCGGGTCCGGCCAACTTTCGAGGTCGCCGTGTGGGGTCTTCATCTTGGTGCCGCCTTAGCTCAACTTCGTGCCGCCAGACTGGACCAGAAGCTAAACGAAAGGGCAACGCGCGGCGCCGTGATCGGCGAAGAAGTGCAGTGGCCGTCGGCGTCGCACAACTCGTCCGGCCAGGGTTGTCGCCGGTCGTCCCTAATGAGCTATAGAATCTGCGTCTATCGCTCATCCTTGGCATCCAGACCCTTGCCCGCTTCCAATCGTTGAAAACATTTAGCGGGAAGGCTATGGTGCTCCAATGGACTACCGACGGAGGCGATGATGGGCGTACACAAACAGAGTGTCAGCTTCACGGATACAGCTTTCAACTTCGCCCGAGAGCTGGTCGAGAGCGGCGAGTATCCGAACATAAGCGCTGCGGTCTCTGGCGAGATGGCACGCGCGCGGGCAGCGCGGGAGCGGGAGCGTCTTCTCTTTGAAGCCGAAGTCCAGCGGCGCCTCGCGCTTCCCCCTGATGCCTGG
>JBIJDO010000187.1:0-5864 GCA_044344105.1 Tabrizicola sp. | reverse complement strand
AACCGCGGGAAGGGGGGCCTGGCCTCGTGCGCGGCTGTCGAATCACAAGTTACGGGAAATCGTGGGACAGGACGGGTTCCGGATGGCCGCCGGAGGTGATTCCCGGTAGATTCGGCCGCAGAAGTCGCGCAGAGCGGGATAACAGACGCGACTCCAGAAGAAATTCCGGGAGATCACGGGACTGCCACCGAATGGCATCTGGGCACAAGATGTAGCGAAACCTCACGGTCGTCTTGACCACAGCTAGCGCGGGGTCGCTGGATTGGCATACCAGATGCTGCGTTTGCATGCCTCCGCCTACAAGATGAAGCCCATTCAAGCCCAACTTTTCCCTTGCTTTCCCATGCGATCCCATGCACCTTCCTCTCACGACGATGAGATGGGCACGTGAAAGTCAGGGGCGGACCAAAGACCCCGAACAAGGCGTAAGGCAGCTTCATACAGGCAGCCCCTTTCATCGGACGACAGAGATCCGGCGCGCGGGCGAGCAGACATCTCCCCCAGGTGGCACGCGCAGCTGGACGCCCAGCGATGGGACAGCGGCGGATCGGGTAGTGGCAGCAACCCGATCCGCCTTTTTCATGTCTCCCGCAGGGCTTTGGAAGTTTAGGTGAGGGTCGCGAAACGCGATGGCAGAGGCGTTCAGAGGCGAGTTCTACCAGAAGGTAGACGGGAAGGCGCGGGTGTCGATCCCGGCGGCCTTTCGCGCCGTTCTGAACGCGGACGATCCCCAGAAAGGCGAAAAGGGCGGTGCGCGGCTGTACATGGTGTACGGCGGCAAGGCGCGGAATTTCGTCGAGTGCTACTCGAAGCGCGGGGCCGACCAGCTGGCCGCGGATATCGAGGCGATGGACATGGGCTCGCCCGAGCGGGTGCGGGCCGAGCGCGACCTGATCAGCCGGTCGGTGATGGCCGAGATCGACGCGGACGGCCGGATCGTGCTGCCGCCGCGCGTGCGCGAGAAGATGGGGTTCGCGGGCGATCAGACCGGCGAGGCCGAAGCGGCATTCGCGGGGTTCACCAACCGGTTCCGGCTCTATCGCCGCGAGGTCTATGATGCGGAACTTGCTGATGACGATGATGACGACATCGACCCGCTGATGCTGGTCGGGCGGCACAAGCGGTCGGGGTAGTCCGATGCAGGGTCCGCTGCCCCGGTCCGCAGAAACTGGCCAGACCGCTGATGATCCGCATGTCCCCGTTCTGATAGACGCGATCCTGCGGGACTGCGCCCCCGTTGCGGGGGTCTGGCTGGACGGGACGCTCGGGGCCGGCGGCTACGCGCGCGCGATCCTTGCAGCAGGGGCGGCGCGGGTGATCGGGGTGGACCGCGATCCCCTGGCACTGCAGCTGGCGGAAGGCTGGGCCGCGCCCTATGGCGACCGGGTCCGGCTGGTCCCCGGGGTCTTTTCAGACCTTGACCGGCTTGCGGGCGAGGCGCTGGACGGGGTGGTCCTCGACCTTGGAGTCAGCTCGATGCAGCTCGATCAGCCCGAACGCGGGTTTTCCTTCATGAAGGACGGGCCGCTTGACATGCGGATGAGCCAGGATGGCCCCTCTGCTGCCGATCTGGTGAACACGGCCGATGAGGGCGTGCTGGCGGATATCCTCTATCACTACGGCGAAGAGCGTGCCTCGCGCCGGATCGCGCGGGCGATTGTCGCGGCACGGGCGACAGAGCCCATCGCCACCACCGGGCGGCTGGCCGAGATCGTGGCGAAATGCCTGCCGCGCCCGAAACCGGGGCAAAGTCATCCCGCGACGCGCAGCTTTCAGGCGATCCGCATCGCGGTGAACGCCGAGTTTGCCGAGCTTGCCGAAGGTCTTGCAGCGGCGGAGCGGGCGCTGAGGCCCGGCGGCCTGTTGGCCGTGGTGACGTTTCACAGCCTGGAGGACCGGGTGGTGAAGCGGTTCTTCCAGCTGGCCAGCGGCCATGAGGCGAATGCCAACCGCTATGCCCCAGCGAAGGCCGACATCTCTGCCCGTTTCGACATGGTGACGCGCAAGGCGGTCGGCCCGGACGTGGATGAGGTGGCGCGCAACCCCCGGTCCCGGTCGGCCAAGCTGCGGATCGGGCGGCGGACCATGGCCCCGCCCCAGGCGATTTCCCCGGCCGTGCTTGGCCTGCCCGAGATTCAGAAGAAAGGTCGCCGCTGATGCGCCCCGTGCTTTACGTGCTGTCGTTCTTGGGCCTGATCGCCCTGGGGTTCTGGGCCTACCGGGAAAACTATGCCACGCAGGCGGCGCTGAAGGAGGTTGAAGGCCTCCAGCGCCAGATCGTCGGCCTGCGCGAGGCCCTGTCGGTGCAGCGGGCGGAATGGGCCTATCTCAACCGCCCGGACCGGCTCCGCGACCTCGCCACGGCGAATTTCGACCGGCTGGGCCTCTTGCCGATGGAGCCCTCGCAGTTCGGCGCGGCGGCCGAGGTGGCCTATCCGCAGGCCGACCTGCCCGAGATCAACTTTACCACCGACATCCAGGGCACGCTCGCCGCCCCCGAGGAGGGTCTTTGATGCGCACACCACTTCGCCCCCTGGCCCGGATTCTGCAGGCCCGTGCGGAAGGGCTGAACCCCGACACGATCGAGAAGGAGAACCTGAAGCTGCGCCATGAGGCGATGCGCGAAAAGGCGCGGGGGCGGGTACAGTTCCGGCTTCTGATGCTGTGCGCAAGCTTTGTCGTGGCCTTCGGGGCCATCGGTGCGCGGATGGGCCTGATGGCAGCGACGAAGCCGACGGAGCCGCGCGCCAGCGCGCCAGGGGCCGAGATCATTGCCCAACGGGCCGATATCACCGATCGCAACGGGCGAATCCTTGCGACCAACATGCTGACCTATGCGCTTTATGCGCAGCCGAAGTTGATGGTCGATCCGAAGGGCTCGGCGCGGAAGCTGGGGGAAATCTTCCCCGAGCTGGACGCGGTGGCGCTGGAACGCCGCTTCACTGACGGGCGCAGCTTCGTCTGGGTCCGCAGGGTGCTGAGCCCCGAACAGATGCAGCAGGTCTATGACATCGGCGATCCCGGACTTCTGTTCGGACCCCGCGAGATGCGGCTTTACCCGAACGGGACGCTGGCCGCGCATGTCCTTGGTGGCACCTCTTTCGGGGCAGAGGGCGTCCGGTCTGCAGAAGTGATCGGCACGGCGGGAATCGAGAAGGCGCAGGATGCGAGGCTGCGCGATCCGGCGCAGGGCAGCACGCCCCTGACCCTTTCGATCGACCTTTCCCTGCAGGCCACGGTCGAGGAAGTGCTGTCCGCCGGCATGGGCATGCTGAACGCCAAGGGTGCTGCGGCAATCCTGATGGATGCGCGGACCGGCGAGGTTCTGGCACTCGCGTCCCTGCCGACCTTCGATCCGAACGACCGGCCAAGCCCCGTGATGGCAAAGGGTGCCGAACCCGGCGACAGCCCGCTTTTCAACCGGGCGGTGCAGGGGGTCTATGAACTCGGGTCCACCTTCAAGATCTTTGCAGCGGCGCAGGCAATGGAACTGGGTCTTCTGACCCCCGACAGCATGGTGGAAGCGAATGCGCCGATGAGGTGGGGCCGGTTCAGGATCAAAGAGTTCGAGGGCAAGAACTACGGCCCGCTCCTGTCGTTGTCGGACGTCATCGCAAAGTCGTCGAACGTCGGCACCGCGAACATCGCGCTGATGATCGGCGCGCTGCGCCAGCAGGCCTTCCTGAAATCGCTCGGCTTCTTCGAGCCGCCGCCGCTGGAGCTGGTCGAGGCCCCCAGCGCGCGCCCGCTGATCCCGAAACGCTGGTCCGAGATCGTGACGATCACCGTCGGGTATGGGCAGGGCTTCTCGGCCAGTCCGATGAATCTGGCGGCCGCCTATGCCGCGATTGCCAACGGCGGGGTGATGATCAAGCCGACACTGCTCAAGCGCGACGGTCCGACGACCGGGGTCCGGGTGATGAGCGAGAAGACGGCGCGGGACGCGGTGATGATGCTGCGCCGGGTGGTGACCGAAGGAACGGCGTCGCTGGGTGAGGTGCCGGGCTACGAGGTGGCGGGCAAGACCGGCACCGCCGACAAGCCGAAGAAGACCGGGGGCTACTACACCGACAAGAACGTCAACACCTTTGCGGCGATGTTCCCGGCCTCGAACCCGCAATACGTCCTGATCGTCACGCTGGACGAGGCCTCTGATACCGCGGTGTCCGAAGTGCGCCGCACGGCGGGCTGGACGGCGGTGCCCGTCGCCGCCGAGATCATCCGGCGCGTGGCCCCCTTGATGGGGCTACGGCCCAAGCTTGAACCTCTTGCCCCGGATGCGGTAACTGCCGCCAGCAACTGACGGGGTGGCGCGATGGCGGAGCGGGCGATACGGGCATCTGACCTTGGGCTGACGGGCCGGGCAGGCCGCGACCCTGCGCTGTCGGGTCTGACGGTCGACAGCCGCGCGGTCCGGTCGGGGATGCTCTTCGCCGCCTTGCCGGGGACGAAAGTCCACGGCGCGACCTTCATTCCGGCGGCCCTGGAGCAGGGGGCGGCGGCGATCCTGACCGATGCGGCGGGTGCCCGGCTTGCGGCGGAGGTGCTGGCCGACAGCGATGCGGCGCTGGTGGTGGCCGAAGACCCGCGCGCAGCCCTCGCCTGTGCCGCGGCGCTGTGGTTCGGCGCGCAGCCCGAGGCCATGGTCGCGGTGACCGGAACCAATGGCAAGACCAGTGTCGCGACCTTCACCAGGGCGATCTGGACCGCACTCGGGCACGAGGCGATCAACATCGGCACCACCGGGATCGAGGGGGCCTGGACCGCGCCCTCCAGCCACACGACGCCGGATGCGATCACCCTGCAGAAGCTCTTGGCGGCGGCGGCCAGGGGCGGCGTGACCCATGCGGCAATGGAGGCGTCGAGCCACGGCATCGACCAGCGGCGGCTGGACGGGGTGCGGCTGCGCGCCGCCGGGTTCACCAACCTGACGCAGGACCATCTCGACTACCACGGCACGATGGCGGCCTATTTCGACGCCAAGGCGCAGCTTTTCACCCGGCTTCTGCCCGAGGACGGCGTGGCAGTGGTGAACCTGGACGGCGCGATGGGGTCCGCGATGGCCGAGCTTGCGCTGGGCCGGGGCCTTCGGGTGCTGACCGTCGGCAAGGGGCAGGGGGCGGACCTGCAGATCGCGGCCACCCGGCCCGATGCGACCGGGCAGGAGGTGCGCTATCTGTGGCAGGGCCGGGCGTTCCAGACCCGGCTGGCGCTGATCGGGGCGTTCCAGGCCGAGAACGTGGCCGTGGCGGCCGGGCTGGCGATTGCCGCCGGGGACGCGCCCGAGGCGGTGCTGGCCGTCCTGCCGCGCCTGACGGGCGTCCGGGGCCGAATGCAGCTGGCCGCGACCCGGCGGAACGGCGCGGCGGTCTATGTCGACTATGCCCATACGCCCGATGCGATCGAAACCGCGCTCAAGGCGCTCAGACCGCATGTGATGGGGCGGATCGTGGTGGTCTTCGGCGCGGGCGGCGACCGGGACCGGACGAAGCGGCCCCTGATGGGGGCGGCGGCGCAGGCGCATGCCGATGTGCTTTACGTCACCGACGACAATCCCCGCACCGAGGACCCGGCAAGCATCCGCCGCGCCATCCTGTCCGCCTGCCCCGACGCGCATGAGGTCGGCGACCGGGCCGAGGCGATCCTGCGCGCCGTGGATGCCCTGATGCCGGGGGATGCCCTGCTGATTGCCGGCAAGGGCCATGAAAGCGGTCAGATCGTGGGCACCGATGTCTATCCGTTCGATGATGTGGAACAGGCCTCGGTCGCGGTCGCAGCATTGGACGGGGTGATCTGATGCCCGTGACAGCCATGCCGCAAGCCAACCCCCTGTCATGTCGCCCTGCTGTCGGGGCGGGACGCCT
>JBIJDO010000460.1:0-2996 GCA_044344105.1 Tabrizicola sp. | reverse complement strand
CTTTTGTGGGGGGGGGGGGGGGGGGGGGGCCGCCCCCCCCCCCGGGGGGGGGGGGGGGGGGGGGGGGGGCGCCCGCTTCCCTTGATCGATGGCGCGTCCGTCCCGGAACCATCCCCCCCACCCTCTCCCTCCCCCCCACCCTCTCCCTCCCCCACGCGGGGGGAGGGAAGCACTTGGTCCGACCCTTGCCACGGGCAATCGGGGTGGGCGCATGACCCTATGGAGTTCAACCGATGCGGCCCAGGCGACGGGCGGGAGGGTGACCCGGTCATGGCAGGCATCTGGCGTTTCCATCGACACCCGGACGCTGCAGCCGGGCGATCTTTTCGTCGCGCTGAGGGATGTGCGGGACGGGCACGACTTCGTCGCCCAGGCGCTGGAAAAGGGGGCTGCGGCGGCTCTGGTGTCGCGGGTGCCGGACGGGGTCGCGCCGGATGCGCCGCTTCTGGTCGTGCCGGACGTGCTGAAAGCGCTGGCCGACCTTGGTCGTGCGGCGCGGGCGCGGACCCGGGCGCGGGTCGTGGGCGTCACCGGATCGGTCGGCAAGACCTCGACCAAGGAGATGTTGCGCGCCATCCTGTCCGGGCAGGGCAAAACCCATGCCGCCGAGGCGTCCTACAACAACCATTGGGGCGTGCCCCTGACCCTGGCGCGGATGCCCGCGGACAGCGACTTTGCGGTCATCGAGATCGGCATGAACCACCCCGGCGAGATCGCGCCCCTGGCACGGCTGTCCCGGCTGGATGTGGCATTGGTCACGACCGTGGCCCCTGCCCATCTGGAGGCGTTCGACAGCGTCGAGGGGATCGCGCGCGAGAAGGCTTCCATCTTCGACGGTCTCGTTCCGGGTGGGACGGCGATCTTCAACGCCGATGTCGCCACCGCGCCCATTCTGGCGGCAAGGGCCGCCGAGGTGGGCGCCGTCGCGGTGGCCTTCGGCACCAATGAACGCGCAGAGTACCGGTTGATCGAAGCCCGGCTTTGCGATGACGCCACCGTGTGCCGGGCCACGCGGCGGGATGCGGCGCTTCTGTTCAAGGTGTCTTCGGCTGGTCGCCACTTTGCGCTGAACGCGCTTGCCGCTCTGGCCGTGGCCGAAGCGCTGGGGGCCGACCCGATGATCGCGGCGCATGACCTTGGCCGCTGGCTGCCGCCGCCGGGCCGGGGCCAGCGCGAACGGATCGTGCTCGACATCGTCGAGGAAACCTATTTCGACCTGATCGATGACGCCTTCAACGCAAACCCGGCCTCGATGGCGGCGGCGCTGGATGTGCTGATCGCGGCCCGCCCGGTGGACGGGATCGGACGGGTCGGCGGCGGGCGGCGGATCGCGATTCTGGGCGACATGCTGGAACTGGGGCCGACCGAGGCCACGCTTCATGCCGGGATCGCCCGGCATCCCGGACTGGACACCGTCGCGACCATCCATTGCGTCGGACCAAGGATGCGCGCCCTGCATGCAGCCCTGCCACGCCGCCAGCGCGGCGAATGGGTCGAAACCGCTTCCGACCTTGCCACCCGCGTTCGCAGTCTGGTCGATGCGGGCGACATCCTTCTGGTCAAGGGGTCCAAGGGGTCGAAAGTCAGTCTGGTCGTTGACGCCCTGCGCAAAATGGGGCAGGGGACGCCGCCGAGGGAAGGAACCGCGTGAATGTTTTACTGGCTTGCCGAGTTTTCTGATGGCGGGGGTGTGCTCAACCTTTTCCGCTACATCACCGTTCGGGCGGGCGCGGCGTTCGTCACCGCGCTGATCTTCGGCTTTCTCTTCGGGCGACCGCTGATCGACCTGTTGCGCCGCAAGCAGGGCAAGGGCCAGCCGATCCGCGGCGACGGGCCGCAAAGCCACCACGCCAAGGCCGGGACGCCCACGATGGGGGGCCTTCTGATCCTGTCGGCGCTGATGGTCTCGACGCTGCTCTGGGCGCGGCTCGACAATCCGTTCGTGTGGATCGTGATCCTGGTGACCATGGCTTTCGGCCTGATCGGCTTTGCCGACGACTATGCCAAGGTGACCAAGCAGACCACCAAGGGCGTCTCGTCCCGCATCCGCATGGGGCTGGGCCTCGTGATCGCCGCACTGGCGACCTATGCCGCGTCCCAGTTCCATCCGGCGGCACTGACCAACCAGCTGGCCTTTCCCTTCTTCAAGGATGCCCTTCTGAACCTTGGGGTCTTCTTCGTACCCTTCGGGATGATCGTCATCGTCGGGTCCGCCAATGCGGTGAACCTGACCGACGGGCTGGACGGGCTGGCGATCATGCCGGTGATGATCGCGACCGGCACGCTGGGGATCATCGCCTATGCGGTGGGACGGGTCGACTTTACCGACTATCTCGAAGTGCACTACGTTCCGGGCACGTCCGAGCTTCTGATCTTCTCTTCGGCGCTTTTCGGCGCGGGGCTCGGGTTCCTGTGGTACAACGCCCCTCCGGCGGCGGTGTTCATGGGCGACACCGGGTCCCTGGCCCTGGGCGGGGCGATGGGGGCGATCGCGGTCTGCACCAAGCACGAGATCGTGCTCGCGATCGTCGGCGGCCTCTTCGTGGTCGAGGCATTGTCCGTGATCATCCAGGTGCTTTACTACAAGCGCACCAAGAAGCGGATCTTCCTGATGGCCCCGATCCACCACCATTTCGAGAAGAAGGGCTGGGCCGAGCCGCAGATCGTGATCCGCTTCTGGATCATCAGCCTGATCCTGGCGATGGTCGGCCTGGCGACGCTGAAGGTGCGGTAGGCGCCCTTTCGGTGCGCCAGATGCGCGGTCCTGCTCGACACCCTGCGTCCTGCGATGACCACGCGGCTTTCTGCCCTGGCCGGATTGGTTCCATGCCGCGTTCGGAACCGGTCGGCCTGGCGGATTGTGCCGAACGGCATCGCGACCTCTCACCCTTGATCACCATTTGGCGCGGACACCCACCTGTGACGCAACGTGAACGGGTCTGATGCTAGAGCGTGTCAGGGTTTGGTTGAAGCATACCCTGCATGTCGAAGGTATC
>JBIJDO010000089.1:0-8882 GCA_044344105.1 Tabrizicola sp. | reverse complement strand
ATCCGCGAGGCCTGTCGTCAGGCGGGGTCGGAGCGGCTGACCGGCCATGACCTTTACGTGACGCTGGAACCCTGTCCGATGTGCGCCGCGGCGATCTCCGCCGCCCGGGTGGCGCGGCTGTACTACGGCGCGGCGGACCCGAAGTCCGGCGGGGTGACGGTGGGCGCCAGGGTCTTCACTCACCCGCAGTGCCACCATGTCCCCGAGGTCTATGACGGCATCGCTGCAGGCGAGGCCGAGGCCCTGCTGAAAGGCTTCTTCGCGGACAAGCGCAGCTAGCTGTGTGAACATGCTTGACCGAAGGTAAACGCCCGAAGCCAAGCCATTGATTTTACGTCCAAAGAGAAACTGCCCACGCGTGGACAGGGTCAGATCCGGATCGGCTCCATCACCTCCGGCTCGATCACCTCGATTCCCGGCGGCAGGCCGGCCTTCAGGGCGCTCGCGTCCTGCGCGAGGATCGGAAAGGTCCGGTAGTGGCAGGGGATCACCCAGCGGAAGTTGAACCATTTCCGCGCGGCCCAGGCGGCGCGCTCCATGTCCATGGTGTAGTGCCCGCCGCAAGACAGGATACCGATGTCGGGCTGGTGGTATTCGGCCATCCAGGCCATGTCGGCCATGATGTCGGTATCGCCCGACAGATAGATCGTGTGCCCTTCGCCCGCGATCATGAACCCGGCGGCGTCGCCCGCAGGCAGAAGCCCCTTGCCGGAAAAATCGATGCTGTTGGAATGGCTTGCGTTGACCATGGTGACCTTTGCGCGGCCGAGGGTCAGCGTGCCGCCCTTGCCGAAGCCCACCGTCTCGGCCAGATCGTTGGCGTTCATCCATTCCGACACTTCATGGCTGCAATGCACCTTGATCCCGAGCGTCCGGGCCAGCCGGGCGGCATCGGTCGCGTGATCGCCGTGCGCATGGGTCAGAAGCACATGCGTCGCTCCGGCAAGGGCGCGGTCCTCGGCCAGCGCGGGGAACATCGGGTTGCCGGTCAGCCAGGGGTCGATCAGCAGAACGGCGTCCTCGATCTCGATCCGAAAGCCGGAATGGCCAAGCCAGGTGATCTGCATGTCTGTCCTCTCTTCTGCCGTCTCGCGGCAGTCGATCCCGCTGCTGCCCGAACGGCAAGCCTGACGATGCCGCAGTGCGGCGCATCGGCGGATTTCCGTAGCCGAAGACCCGGATGGCCCGGCCTTTGATCGATCCCCCCGCCACCAGTATGGGAGAGACGGCGCATTTCGGAGCAGTTCATGGTCTCGCTTGGGTATCTTGTCCCCGAATTTCCGAACCAGACGCATGCCTTCTTCTGGCGCAAGGTGACTGCGCTGCGGGCGGAGGGGGTGGACGTCACCCTGCTGTCCACGCGCCGCCCTGCGCCCGGTGCCTGCCGACACGAGTTTGCCGCCGAGGCCACCCGCCAGACGCAGTATGTCTTTCCGCCGATCGCCATGGCGGCTGCGTTTCTCGCCCGGCGTCCGGCAAGGGTCGCGCGCGCCTTGCGCTATGTCGCGGGTCTGCGCGAAAGCAGTCCTGCTGCGCGGGCCAGGGTCGCGGCACTTCTGCCAAGTGCCGCCACGCTGTGCCTGTTGGCACGGGCCGCTGCGGTCCGGCACCTGCATGTGCATTCCTGTTCGAATGCCGCACATCTGGCGGTGCTGGCGCATCTGCTGGACGATCTGCCCTATTCCCTGACGCTGCATGGCGATCTTGCAGTCTATGGCACGGATTTCGCCGCCAAGTTCCGGCGGGCGACGATGGTGCAGGCGGTGACCCGTCCGCTGCGCGCGCAGATCCTTGGCGTGGCCCCGATGGCAAACGTGCCGGTGATCACGATGGGGGTCGATACCGACCGGTTCGTGCCCGGCCCCGGCACTCAGGGCAATCCGCCCCGCTTTCTGTCCGTGGCGCGGCTGAGCCGGACCAAGGGCCATGTCTTCTTTCTGCGCGCGATGCGGCAGGTGCTGGACGAGGGGTACCCGCTGACCTACGACATCGTGGGCGAAGGCGATGACCGGCCCCTCATCGAAGCCGAGATCGCTTCCCTGGGGCTGCAGGCCGAGGTCCGCTTGCGCGGAAGCCTGTCGCAGGACGAGGTGCTGCGCGAGTTGCAATCGGTGGACGGCTTCGTGCTGACCAGCCATGGCCTGGGCGAAGCCGCCCCCGTGGCCGTGATGGAAGCAATGGCGGTCGGGCTGCCGGTGATCTGTTCGCAGATCGGCGGAACCGGCGACATGATCACGGATGGCGTCGACGGGTTCTTGGTGCCGCAGGCCGACGAGACGGCAATTGCGGTTGCGTTGCGGGCGCTGGTGACCGACCCCGCGCTGCGGACCCGGATCGGACAGGCGGCCCGCGCGCGGGCGATTGCCCAGTTCGACGCGCGGGCGACGGCGCGAGCGTTCCGCAAGGCCTTGGGGCTGTAGGCGCAGGCAAGGCGCCCCGCCCGGTCCCGGTGCTTGCGGGGCGCGCGACCTGCGGCTAAACGGGGCCAAACGTGAGGAGGCGGCCCATGGCCATTGACATCGACACCGCCCGCAAGGTGGCCAGGCTTGCGCGCATCCGGGTGGAAGAGGCAGACCTGCCAAGGCTCGCCGGGCAGCTTTCGGGCATCCTGGGGTTTATGGAACAGTTGAACGAGGTCGATGTCACCGGGGTGGAGCCGATGACATCTGTCACCCCGATGCGGCTGAAGCGGCGGGCGGATCGGGTGACGGACGGCGACATTCAGGCGCAGGTCCTGAAGAACGCACCCGACGCGCGGGAAGGGTTCTTTGCGGTGCCGAAGGTGGTGGAATGAGCGCGAACACCTGGACCATCGCGGCGGCGCGGGATGCGTTGCGCAAGGGCGAGATCTCGGCGGTCGATCTGACGATGTCCTGCCTGACCGCGATCGACGCGGGCGACGGGCTGAACGCCTTTGTCTGGAAGACGCCCGAGATCGCCTTGGAACAGGCGCGGGCGGCGGATGCTCGGCTGAAGGGCGGCGATGCGCCTGCGATGTGCGGGATACCTCTGGGAATCAAGGACTTGTTCTGCACCAAGGGGGTGCCGTCACAGGCCGCGTCGAACATCCTGAAGGGGTTCAAGCCGGAGTATGAGTCCACCGTCACGTCGAAACTGTTCGATGCGGGCGCGGTGATGCTGGGCAAGCTGAACATGGACGAGTTCGCGATGGGCTCGTCGAACGAGACCTCTTGCTACGGCAATGCGGTGAACCCGTGGGCGAGGAAGGGGTCGAACGTGCAACTGACGCCGGGCGGGTCCTCGGGCGGGTCGGCGGCGGCGGTGGCGGCGGACCTGTGTCTGGCGGCGACGGGGACGGATACCGGCGGGTCGATCCGTCAGCCTGCGGCGTTCACCGGGATCGTCGGGATCAAGCCGACCTATGGCCGCGTCAGCCGCTGGGGGATCGTGGCCTTTGCGTCCAGCCTTGATCAGGCCGGGCCGATGACCAAATCGGTGCGCGATGCGGCGATCATGCTGGGGGGGATGTGCGGGCATGACCCGAAGGATTCGACATCCGCGGATATTCCGGTGCCGGATTTCGAGGCGGCGCTGACCGGGGACATCCGGGGCAAAGTCATCGGCATCCCGAAGGAATACCGCATGGACGGGATGCCCGAGGAGATCGAGGCGCTCTGGGCGCGGGGCATCGAGATGATGCGCGATGCGGGGGCGGAGGTGCGGGACATCAGCCTGCCGCACACGAAATACGCGCTGCCCGCCTATTACGTGATCGCGCCCGCCGAGGCATCCTCGAACCTCGCCCGCTATGACGGGGTGCGCTATGGGCACCGCGCGAAGCTCGCGCAGGGCGACGGGATCACCGAAATGTACGAAAAGACCCGGGCCGAGGGCTTTGGTCCCGAGGTGCAGCGCCGGGTGATGGTCGGGACCTATGTCCTGTCGGCGGGGTTCTACGACGCCTACTACAACCGCGCGCGCAAGGTGCGGGCGCTGATCAAGCGCGACTTCGAGACGGTGTTCGCGGACGGGGTGGATGCGATCCTGACGCCCGCCACGCCCTCGGTGGCGTTTGGCCTGGGCGAGATGGCGGATGCCGATCCGGTGCAGATGTATCTCAACGACGTCTTCACCGTGACGGTGAACCTTGCCGGCCTGCCCGGCATTGCGGTTCCGGTCGGGCTGGACGGGCAGGGCCTGCCCTTGGGGTTGCAGCTGATCGGGCGGCCGTGGGAGGAAGCAGCGTTGCTGAATTACGCACATGTGTTGGAAAGCCGTGCGGGCTTTGTGGCCAAGCCGGAAAAATGGTGGTAATGGGCGGCAAAACGACATTAGAGGCAGTGATGAGCCGTACTTTCCATGGTCCCGCCGCAGGTGCAGCGCTCTGCGCCCTTCTGATGGCCGCCTGCACGCCCACGACCGGCGATCAGGGCGCGGGCGTCGGGTTCCAGGACTACAACAGCTATGTGCGCGGTGCGGCTCCGGCCCCTGCCGGCGCACCGGTCACCGTCCCGCCACCGGGCGGCAGCTTTGATCCCGCCGCCGCCGCCGCGGCGATCGACCGGGCCCAGGGCACGACCCCCCCGGCCGCGACGACGGTCACGACGCTTCCTCCTGCGGGTCCGGCCCCGGTCGCCGACAGCAGCGCGCGCCCGCGCGGCGGTGCCCCGGCCGGCATCAAGGAGGAATCGGGCGAGATGGCTCGGATCAACACCGGCATTTCCGACGAACAGGACTTTGCCGCCGTCTCGGCCCGGGAAACCATCGAAAGCGACAAGGAACGCATCGAACGCAACCGGGCGGAATATGTCGTGGTCCAGCCCAAGGACCTGCCGCAGCGCCCCGGCGACACCGGGCCGAACATCGTGGAATTCGCGCTGGCCACCAAGCACGCGCCCGGCGTGCAGATGTACAAGCGGTCCGGTCTTGGCCTGCGCGACGTGAACGCGGCCTGCGCCAAGTTCCCCTCGCCCGATCAGGCGCAACAGGATTTCCTCGCCAAGGGCGGGCCGGAGCGTGACCGCATGGGCGTCGACCCGGACGGGGACGGCTTTGCCTGCGCCTGGGACCCGCGCCCGTTCCGCACCGCGCTGCAGTGAGCCTGACCCACCCCTCGCCGAACTTTGGCGAGCGGCGGGGCAGGGGCCGGGTCGAGCTGGTTGTCCTCCACCATACCGCGATGGCCAGTTGCCACGAGGCGCTGCAGCGACTTTGCGATCCTGATACCGAGGTTTCGGCGCATTACCTGATCGACACGGATGGGACGGTGCTGTCGCTGGTCCATGAGGCCCATCGCGCCTGGCATGCCGGGACCGGGGAATGGCGGGGCGAGGCGGATGTCAATTCGCGTTCCATTGGAATCGAACTGGCAAACACCGGCAAGGAACCATTTGCCGAACGCCAGATGGCCGCGCTGGATCGGCTTCTGGCAGATATTCTAGGGCGGCATGTCTTGCCGCCACACGCGGTGATTGGCCACAGCGATATGGCCCCCATCCGCAAGGCCGATCCGGGGCGCCGGTTCGATTGGCGGCGATTGGCACTCCAGGGTCTGTCGGTCTGGCCAAAGCCCGCCGAGCCTGGGGATTTCAACGCCGACCTGCGCGCGTTTGGCTATCCCGAGGCTCCGCCCGAAACGCTGCTCACAGCCTTTCGTTTGCGCTTTCGGCCCTGGGCCGGGGGTCCGCTGGACGATACCGACCAGGCTTTGGCAGCGGGCCTCCGGCGAATTGCGGTTGACGCAAACGCCAGGGACGCCTAACTCAGCCTCGCGCGGAGGGCTGGATGGCCGCGGGGGGTGACCCCCGAGGAAAGTCCGGACTCCCGTTGGCAAGGGTGCCGGGTAACGCCCGGCGGGGGCAACCCCAGGGAAAGCGCCACAGAGAAGAGACGGCCCCCGCCGCGAACGAAGGTTCGCCTTCGCGAACGGGGTGGGTCACGGTGAAACGGTGGGGTAAGAGCCCACCGCGGACTTGGCGACAAGGACGGCACGGCAAGCCCCACCCGGAGCAATGCCAAATAGGGGCCTCGCGGCAGGACAGGTCGGGCAACCGATACCGCTCGCCAGGGATGCCAACGCCCGAGAGGCCCGGGTTGGCAGCTTGACCGCCGTGGTGACACGGTCGGCAGAGGAATGGTCATCCAGGGCCGCAAGGCCTGGACAGAATCCGGCTTACAGGCTCTCCGCGCAGTTTCTTCGGGGTCACGAGTTTTCTGCGAAAACTCGGCCCTGCCCTGCAGGCGCTTTCGCGGTTGACTCTGCCGCCCGCGCGGCTAAAAGGCGGGCTTCAAGGATATCACCGGGGGTTTTCAAAGCCTCCGACGCAGAGGAAGCGACCATGGCAAAGCCCGCCACCATCAAGATCCGCCTGAACTCGACCGCGGGCACCGGCCACTTCTACGTGACCAAGAAGAACGCCCGCACCATGACCGAAAAGATGGTGATCAAGAAGTATGATCCGGTCAAGCGCGAGCATGTCGAATACAAGGAAGGCAAGATCAAGTAGGCACTTGATCTTCGCGTGACCGGGCCGCACCTTCGGGCGCGGCCTTTTTGTTTGGACGATTGAATGCGTCGCATCCTGATCGTGGGCGGCTCGGGTGCGGGCAAGACGACACTCGCGCTTTCGATCGCGGAACGGACCGGCCTGCCGGTCCATCATCTGGACCGGCAGCAGAGGATGGCCGGTTGGGTGAGGCGGTCACCGGCGGACCGGCTGGCCGCCTACGTTGCGATCCGGGAAACCGACGGCTGGATCGTGGACTGCAGTGGCGAAAAGGCCGAGGCCGCTTTCGTGGGTCATGCCGATACCGTCCTTTGGCTGGATGTGAACATCGCAACCAGGCTGTGGCGGATTTACCGGCGCATTGCGCAGTTTTCCGGCAGGAACCGCCCGGATCAGCCGGAAGGCCGCCCGAAACGGTCAGCGCTGCACCTGGTCCGCTATCTGTATCTGGTCTGGCGCAACCGACGGGGGACCAGGCGAAGGCATGCGGCGCTCTCTGCGGCACCTCCGGCCGGAAGCACCGTCCTGCGTCTTGCCTCCGACGCCGACATCCGGGCCTTTCTGGACGGCTTGCGCAAATGAAAAGGGCCGGTCAGGCGACCGGCCCCTGATCTTTCAGACTGCTGGGGTTACTCGCGGTTGCCCATGAACTGCAGCAGGAACATGAACAGGTTGATGAAGTTCATGTAGAGGTTCAGGGCCCCCATGATCGCCGACTTGCCCAGCCATTCCTGGTCCATCGCCTGCGCGTGCTGCAGGTAGGTGTTCTTGATGTTCTGCGTATCGAAGGCGGTCAGGCCAGCGAAGATCAGCACGCCGATCACCGAGATCGCGAAGGCCAGCGCCGAGGAGGCGAGGAAAAGGTTCACGACCATCGCGACCAGGAGGCCGATCAGACCCATCATCAGGAAGGTGCCCATGCCGCTCAGGTCACGCTTGGTGGTGTAGCCATAAAGCGACAGGCCGGCGAAGGCGATCGAGGTGATCAGGAAGGTCTGGGCGATCGAGACGCCGGTGAAGACCTTGAAGATCCAGGCCAGCGACAGGCCCATCACCGCCGCGAAGGCGTAGAAGAACAGCTGCGCCGCCGCCGCCGACATCCGGTTGATCAGGGCGCCGAACGCGAAGACCATGGCGAGGGGGGCGAACATCACCACCCAGCCCAGGATGTTCGGGCGCATCGTCAGCGGGTCGCGGAAGATCGCCAGAAGCGCATCGGTCGTGCCGACACCCCAAGCGACGCCCGCCGTCACCAGCATGGCCACGGACATCAGCCCGTAGACCTTGTTCATGTGGGCGCGAAGCCCTTCGTCGATCTGCGCGCGGGCACCAACGCCAACGCTGCGGACCGTGTCAAATTCAGCCATTGAAGCCTCCGATGTTGTCCCTAAGGGCAACGCCGGGGGAACCGGCGCGACCTCATGCACAGAATATTGGAGTCGTCCCGCGTGATTTCAAGAACTTTGCTGGGTCGGAGGCGGCAAAAGCGACAGCTTTCAGCGCAACCAGTGGCGCGGTGCGTCCCAGAGGGCGCGGTCGGCCTCGGCTTCGGCCTCGGTGCGCGACACACCGATGTCGCGCAAGAGATGATCGTCCAGCCGGGAAAGGTGGTTGCGTTCGGTGCGCAGTTGCCGAAGGGCATGAAAGGTTCGCAGAAGGCCCAGGAGCGAAGGGCGGCGGCCAAGCCGGGCGGGGAGAGTGCGCGAGCGCATGGTCTGTCCTATCATCGGTTCTGGTGATACTTTGGTTCTGAAGCATCATCGTTCTTGAAGTATGCCAACTCTTCGATCATGATGGAAACGAATGATTGTGAGCATCTGAATCAGGATCTGTGATATGCCGCGCAACCTTGACCTGTCCGCCCTGCGGTCTTTTGTCACCGTCGCCGATGTCGGCGGGGTCACCCGTGCGGCGGGCTTTCTGAACCTCACGCAGTCCGCCGTGTCTATGCAGATCAAGCGGCTGGAGGACTCGCTTGGTCTGTCGCTGTTCCTGCGCGCCGCGCGGAAACTGGCGCTGTCGCCGGAAGGCGAGCAGCTTCTGTCCTATGGCCGCCGGATGCTTGCGCTGAACGACGAGGCGTTGTCGCTCTTGTCCTCGACCGCCTGCGAAGGGGAGATCCGCCTCGGCGTGCCGCATGACGTGGTCTATCCGGCGATCCCCGGCATCCTGCGGCGGATGGCGCAGGCCTATCCGCGGGTGCGGATCAATCTGGTGTCCTCGTTCACGCTTCTGATGAAGCAGGACTTCGCCCGCGGCAGCTTCGATGTGATGCTGACCACCGAAGAGGCTCCGGACGCAGGCGCCGAGGTGCTGTCGAAACGCGCGCTGGTCTGGGTCGGGGCACCCGACGGCAGCGCCTGGCAGCGGCGGCCGGTGCGGCTGGGGTTCAAGGACACCTGCATCTTCCGGTCC
>JBIJDO010000088.1:0-8938 GCA_044344105.1 Tabrizicola sp. | reverse complement strand
GGAAGGGAATTTGCGGATGGTTGGCCGCGATCCTTGATCGGGTCGGGACCGTGACGGCGACCTTTGCCGTCAGAGCTTGCCTTCGTCCATGTAGACTTCGGTCCAGTCGGCGATCAGGCCGTCCAGCGCCTCTTTCGCGGTGCCGTTGCCGGCGACGACATAGTCATGGAACCGGGCCTGCGACGCCTGGAGGAGCGAGGCGTAGGACGGCTCGGCCCAGAAGTCCTTCACGATCGCCATCGAATCGAGATAGGTCTGGGCATAGGGCTGGCTGGTGGCAAAGCCCGGATCCTCGACCACCGCGCGCAGGGTCGAGAAGCCGCCAAGCGACCACCACTTGTCCTGCACGTCCTTCTGCGCGAACCACTTGATGTAGGCCAGCGCGCCGTCGACGTTGTCGGAATTCGCGACGACCGAGATGCCCTGCCCGCCGAGTTGCGCGAAGCGCTCGCCGCCGGGACCGGCGGGGTTCACCAGATAGCCGGTCTTGCCGCCGCCGACATTGGGGTCGACCTCGAAGCCGGGCCAGGTGAAGGCGAAGTTCATCTGCATCGCGACCTGGCCGGATTTGTAGGCGTCGATGCCTTCGCCCATGTAGGTGTTCGAGGTGCCGGGGGCGGTGCAGCAGTCGTAAAGCGCCTTGTAGAACTCCAACCCCTCGACCGCGCCGGCCGAGTTGACGAAGCCTTCCATGTCATAGGGCTTGTCGGGGTTGTCGTATTTGAAGCCGAAGGAGTAAAGCACGTCCATCGCGCCCATGGTGATGCCTTCCGACCCGCGCTCGGTGTAGATCGAGGCGCCGTAGACCGTCTTGCCGTCGATGTCGCGGCCCTGGAAGAACTCGGCGACCTCCTTCAGTTCGGCAAAGGTGGCCGGGGGCGTGAGGTCGCGGCCGGTCTTTTCCTTGAAAGCCGTCATGATCTCGGGCCGCTCGAACCAGTCCTTGCGGTAGGTCCAGCCGACCACGTCGCCGAAGGCGGGCAGCGACCAGTAGTTCGGCGTGCCCTTCGGCCATTCGGAATAGCCGGTGACGGTGGCCGGGACGAAGGCGTCCATCGAGATGCCTTCGGCGGCGAAGAAGTCGTTCAGCTTGAGATACCAGCCGTTTTCGGCGGCCCCGCCGATCCACTGGCTGTCGCCGATCATCAGGTCGCAAAGCTGGCCGCCCGAATTCAGTTCGTTCAGCATGCGGTCGGCGAAGTTGGGCCAGGGGACAAATTCGAAGGTCATCTTGGTGCCGGATTGCGCCTCGAAGTCCTTCGACAGTTCGACGAGCGCGTTGGCCGGGTCCCATGCGGCCCAGCAGAGGGTCAGTTCATTGGCCTGTGCATTGGCCTGTGCGGCCCAGACAAGCCCAAGCGCCGCAGTTGCGGCAAGCGTTTTCCGTGTCATGCAATCCTCCCGGATGTGGCGTTGGCGGACCCGTGCGGATGCCGGGCCTTCTTGACTGCGGGCAGCTTAAGCGCAGCGCGCGGCGGCTGTAAAGCAGTTTTGAGGGACGTACCTCATTTCTGATCGGGATGAGCGCTCAAAGCGATTTGGGCTTGGGCTTCAGGCGGCCGGTTCCGGGTCGAGCCGGGCCGAATCAGGGGAGAGAGGCAGGTTTTCCCGCAGGACGATCTCGATGCGGATCCGCTCCTGGCCCTCGTCCAGCGGCAGGTTGTCGGCCTTGGCATGCAGGACCCTGAGCGTCGACCGCGCCAAATGGCCAAGGTTCTGCGTGATGACGGCGGTGATCTCGCCGCACTCCAGCGCCTGGCGCACATGCGGGGTCAATTCGTGGCAGATGACGGTGACGCGCCCGGATAAGCCAAGTTCACCAAGCACTTGCGTCAGGGCACGGTGTCCGTCGCCCATCGCGTAGATGCCCCTCACGTCGGTCGAGTTCGCCAGCCGTTCGGCCACCACCTGGCGCAGCAGCGCGCCCGATCCGTGGGTTTCGAGCGACGGAAGCGCCTCAAGTCCGGGAAAGTCGCGCAGCATGATCTCGTCAAAGCCGCGGCGGCGTTCGACCATGTCGCGCGCCAGAAGCGACGAGCCGAGCACCAGCACCTGACCGGGACCGCCGCCCAGGAAGCGGCCCGCCAGAACGCCTGCCGTCCGGCCCGCCGCACGGTTGTCGATGCCGATGAAATGGTCGCGACCGGTGTTCGGCAGGTCAGAGACCAGCGCCACCACCGGAAGTCCCCGCGCGCGCAGACCGCGCACCGCGTCGCGCAGGACCGGCGTTTCCGGCGCCATCAGCGCCACACCGGCATAGCGGTCGTCGGGAAGCCGCGCCAGCAGAGCCGCAAGGGCATGCGGGTCCTCGGGCGGGAAGCGGTGCAGCGCCAGCTCGATCCGGCTGGTCGCGGCCATCGACCCGGCCTGGGCCAGCGCTTCGGCAAGCGATTGAATGAACTGGCTTTCCGTGTCCGGCAGCACCACGGCCATCTTGTAGGACCGGCTGCGCGCCAGGTTGGCGGCCGTCAGGTCGCGGACATAGCCCAGCTTGCTGATCGCCTCATTGACCGCCTGGATGGTCTTTTCCCGCACGCCGGGACGGGCGTTCAGAACGCGGTCGACCGTGGCAAGACTGACCCCGGCCTCGCGGGCTAGATCGATGACAGTAGGCCGCACGGACGGCTCCCAAGCGCTTTTCGCGACTATCGGCAGCGCGTCGATGTACGTCAATCAGGAAATCGGCCGTACCCCAGGGCTGGATCAGTCCACCAGATTGCCGGTGTCGAGCACATAGCCGAAGTCCGGCTGGTCAAAGATGCCGCGGCGCTTGGCCGAGGCGAGGTCGCCGTCGCCGAACCAGGCGGTCAGCCCCACGGTGGCGCGCATCGTGTCGAACGACCCTTCGTCCCCGCCCCCGCCGAGGTCGGTGTTCTCGAAGGCACCGCCATCCAGACCGACACTCCAGGCCACCGGTCTCGCCCCGATCTGGCGCGCATATTCCACCGACCAGGTTGCGCCCTCCATCGTGTGGTTCGGGACCGAATCCTGCAGGCCGTCGAAGACGCTGATATCGGCCTGAATGACCCCGTTGCCGGACAGCGTGTAGATCGCACCGAGCCGCGCAAAGCTGCCGCTGTGGAAGGCATTGGTCAGGTCGGCATCCGTCGCGTCAAAGCGCCCGAGTTGCAGGCCAAGCAGGATCGGCCCGGCGTCATAGGCCCCTTCGACCGCATAGAAATCGAGCTGTGCGCGCGGAGGGTTCAGCGGCTGCGCGCTCCCCGCCCCGTAGACCACGCCGAGGGCCATGGTCGGGGACAGATCATAGGTCAGCCGGAGTGTGGCCTGCCGACCCCAGTCGTGGCCATAGTCCGCGCCGGCGGCAGTGGCATGGTCGCCGTACTGCACGCCGATTTCCGCGCCCAGCGCGCCCCAGTCCGCGCCCAGCCGGGCGGCGAAGTCGTAGGTCTCGGGGTCGACATCGTCGATGGCTGCGGCTTCCCCTTGCAGGTTGCCGAAATGCAAAGCGCCTGCAGACAGCTTCGCCTGCCCCCAGATCAAGGTCTCTGCCTGGACGCACGGGGCGGCAAGCAGCGCCAGACCGATGCCAAGGTAGGTTCTGCTGCCCGTCATCCTCGCCTCCATTCGATCGATGAAGTTCAGGGGCACCTTATGCGGAATGTTTGATTATTGATATGTATCTGCATTCTTGACACCATATGAGCACAGGTATTGTGGTAATTTATCAACAGCACCGCCCGGTTGCGACAGGAGAACCAGCCCCCGAATGACCAGAACCGTGCTTCTTTTCGGCGACAGCAACACCCATGGCACCATGCCGATGGCAGAGCTTGGCCTGTCGGGCCGGTTCGGGCGCGCGGAGCGCTGGCCGGGACGCCTGCATGCGCTTCTGCCCGGCTGGGAGGTCATTGCCGAGGGCCATCCCGGCCGCACGACGCTGCATGACGATCCGGTGGAGGGCGCGCACCGCAACGGGCTGGCCGTGCTGCCCGCCCTGCTGGAAAGCCACCGCCCGATCGACCTTGTCGTGGTGATGCTGGGGACCAACGACCTGAAGGAACGGTTCTCGGTCAATGCCGCGGATATCGCGCTGTCGCTGGAACGGCTGGTCCGCTTCGTCCGCGCCTCCGAGGCCGGCCCCGACGGCAGCGCGCCCGGCGTTCTGCTGGTTGCTCCGCCGCCGATCATCGAGGTCGGCTGCCTGGCCGGGATGTTCGCCGGGGGGGCGGCGAAGTCACGGGCGCTGGCGGCGGAGGTACGGGCCGTCGCAAGGCGGTGCGCCGTGCCGTTTCTCGATGCGGGCGAGGTCGTCGCGGTCTCGCCGGTCGATGGCATCCATTTTGATGCCGAAGCGAACCCGGCCCTCGCACAGGCGTTCGCCGCCGCGATCCACCGGCATTTTCCGGGCTGATCCCAAGCCAGGCCTTGACCCTGCCGTGCCCGCACGCCCCAATGCGGCATGACCTTGCCCGCCGCCCTCCTCCTGGCCCACGGCCAGCCTTCGGACCCCGGCCCCGCCGCACGCGCGCTTGAGGCGCTGGCCGCCCGTGTGGCGGCGCTCACCCCTGGCCGCACGGTCCGCGCCGCGACCCTGGCCGAGCCCGGCGCCCTGTCACGGGCCGTCGCGGGGAAATCGGGCGGCGTGGTCTTCCCGATGTTCATGGCCGGGGGCTGGTTCACGCGGGTGCAGATCCCGGCCAGACTGTCCGAGGCCGGGGCCACCGGCTGGACCGTGCTGGAGCCGTTCGGCTGCGACCCTGCGGTGCATGACCTTTGCGTGGCAGAGGTCCGGGCCAGCGGGGCGCGGGCGGTGATCCTGGCCGCGCATGGCTCGTTCCGGTCGCAGGCGCCTGCCGACATTGCCCGCCATGTCGCCGGAAAGATCGCAAGGGAAACCGGCCGTCCGGTGACGACCGGCTTCATCGACCAGACGCCGCGGCTGGCCACGCTGACCGGCTTCGGCCCCGATGCGGTCTGCCTGCCGTTCTTCGCTGCCGACGGGGGGCATGTCAGCGAGGACATCCCGCAGGCGCTGGCCGAGGCCGGGTTCCTGGGGCGCTGCCTGCCGCCCATCGGGCTTGACCGGCGCGTGCCCGGCCTGATCGCCGCGGCGATCACGCGCGGGGTGCCGGTCTGCAATGCCGCCTGCCGCTGGGCCGCGACCTGACGCCGCGTCTAGCCTTCGCGCACGGCGGCGTTCTGGTCGATGAGATAGCGCTGCGACAACGGGATCGCCGCCGCGCCCAGGGCCCGCGCGTCAGCCCCGACGGTGCCCTCGCGGATCGCCGGCGGGTTGATCCCGGCAAGGTCCATCATGAGAAGGGCCGCCTCGGTGCGCCGCACCAGCTCGGCGCGGATCGCAACCGGCATCCAGCCGTCGATCAGCACGGCCTGGATCTCGACCAGGGCCGCCGTGGCGAGGGTCGCATGGGCCAGCGCCGCCGCCGCCTGGTCCAGCCAGCCGTTCAGCACCGCTTCGGACACCGTCCAGTGGACATGCTGGCTCCAGAGGTGATCGGACGCCTCTCCCGCCCGCTCCATCGCTTCGGCCAGGACCGACATCGAGGCAAGGTCGATCAGCCGCCGCGTCCCGCCGCCCGGCCCCGTACCCGGCGCGGGCACCTGGATCGAACCGACCGCCGCCGCATTGCCGGTGCGGCCCAGGAAGAGCTGGCCGTTCATCACGAGGCCGCCGCCGATGAAGGTGCCGAAGTAGAAGTACAGGAAGTCCTCCGGCCGCTCGCCGGTCCCGAAGATCAGTTCCGCCCCGCAGGCCGAGGTCGCGTCGTTCTGGACATAGACCGGCAGGCCCAGCGCGGAGCCGAGTTCGGTGCCGATGTCGCGCGCCCGCCAGGCATCCATCTCTTCCTGCGGGACGCCCAGAACCGAGACCCAGTTCCACAGCTGGAACGGCATCGCCACGCCCATTCCCATGATCCGGCTGCGCAGGCCTGCGGGCAGTTCGTGGGTCAATGCCGGGGCAGCCTCCTTGACGAAACCGACCACGGCATCCGGGGTGGGGTAGCGGTAGACCCGGCGGCGGGCCGAGCGCATCTGGCCGCGAAAATCGGTCAGCACCAGGTCAGCCGAGCGTCGCCCGACCTTCAGTCCCAGGAAGAAGGCCCCTTCGGCGGCCAGCGACATCGGCACCGAGGGCTGCCCGACCCGCCCCCGGACCGGATCGCCCCGCGCCAGAAGCCCGTCCTGCTCCAGCCCCCGCACGATCACGCTGGCGGTCTGCAACGACAATCCGGTCATCCGCGCGATGTCGGACTTGGCCAGAACCCCGTGCCGCCGCACCAGACTGAGGACCAGACGCTCGTTGTGGTCCCGCATGCCGGACTGGTTGGTCCCGCGCAGCGCCAGGATATCGGGCTGGCTTCTTTCGGCGGACACATCCTGCATGCTGGTGCCGCCCTCTGCCTAACCGGTCAGGCCGATCACTCCTTTGCGGAGGATCACATTGGCGAAAAGCGCCCGCTCGCTGGTCGCGACAATGGCATAGGCGCCGCGAATCCGCGGATAGAGCGCCTCGCCGGACAAGGCCAGGATGCCGAAGCCGGGGGCAATCCGGGCAAGGAGCGCGTCGATTTGCCGGTGGATGTCGCCGGACTGTGCCGGGTCGTTGTTCAGGCTGGCCCGGAACAGCGCCGCCGGGACCGACCGGTCCAGGGGCAGAACGGTCAGGACGGCCTCGGTCACGGCCAGGACACCGTGGCCATCCGCCCGCACCAGACGCCGGGCATGCTCGGCCGCCGGATAGTTGCCGTCGACAATCGCGACCTCGTCGCCATGGCCCATGGCGCGCAGGGTCGCCAGGAACTCGGGGCCCAGCAGGGGCGGAATGCCGATCAGCATGACAGACCTCTCCCTCCTTTCGGGTGTATCGAAGGCAAGCTTGCCCAGGCACAGGCCCGGACCATCACAGGGCAGACTGGCGAGGGAAGCGAAGCCTGTCAATAATAAATCAGAGTGATTTAATTATCTTGACGCGACGGCGGGAATCAGCTTTCCTGCCCGCTGCCGCAACGCCATCCGGCCTAGCGCAGGAATTTCTGAACCGGGGGCAGGAACGCCCTCACCTTGGGAGGAAGACCAATGAAACTCATGACCAAAGCCCTGCTGGGCGCGGGCGCGCTTGCGCTGATGTCGGGCATGGCCTCGGCGCAGGAACTTGCCTGCCTGATCACCAAGAACAACACCAACCCGTTCTTCGTGAAGATGAAGGAAGGCGCCGAAGCCGCCGCCGCAACTGCCGGCCTCGACTTCCAGGCCTATGCCGGCGAAAAGGACGGCGACGCCGCCCCGCAGATCACCGCGATCGAGAACTGCGTCGCTGCCGGTGCCAAGGGTATCCTGATCACCCCGTCGAACGACTCGGTCGGCCCGGCTCTCAAGGACGCCCGCGCCGCCGGGATCCTGGTCATCGCTCTGGACACCCCGCTGGCTGACGCCGAAGCCCAGGACATCACCTTTGCCACCGACAACTTCGAAGCCGGTCTCCTGATCGGCAAGTGGGCTGCCGCGACGCTGGGGGATGCTGCAGCAACGGCCAAGATCGGCATGCTCGACATCAACAAGGACAACATCTCGGTCGACGTGCAGCGCGACACCGGCTTCCTCGTCGGTTTCGGCATCGAGGTTCCGGACCTGACCGTCCTCGGCTCGGAAACCGATCCGCGCGTGATCGGCCACGAATCCTCGGACGCGAACCCCGAAGGCGGCCTTCGCGCGATGGAAACGCTGCTGGCCAAGGACCCCGACATCAACGTGGTCTACACGATCAACGAACCCGCCGCCGAAGGCGCCTATCAGGCGCTGAAGAACGCAGGCAAGGAAGGCCAGGCGATCATCGTGTCGGTCGACGGCGGTTGCCCGGGCGTGGCTTCGGTCAAGTCGGGCGTGATCGGCGCCACCTCGCAGCAGTACCCGCTGAAGATGGCCTCGCTCGGGATCGAGGCGATTGCCGCCTACGCCAAGGACGGCACCAAGCCGACCGTCACCGAAGGCCTGTCGTTCTTCAACACCGGCGTGAATCTCGTGACCGACAAGCCGGTCGACGGCGTGCCCTCGATCGACTCGACCAAGGGCACCGAGCTCTGCTGGGGCTGATCTGCCCTTAACGAGTGCTTGATTACGGGAAGGGCGGCTTTACAGTCGCCCTTCTTCATAAGCGGTGCCGGGACAGGCATCGGCGTCATCCGGGGGGGGAAGACCGCACATGGCCAGCGAAGACGCGCCAACCAAGACCATCTCCGATTTCGAGGCGACGCTGACCAAGGCGGACACCGCCGTGGCAAGCTTCGAAAAGGACGACAAGACCCTTGTCCACAAGCTGCGCAACTTCCTGCGGCGCAACCCGACGATGATCCCGGCGCTGGTGCTGATCCTGTCGATCCTGGTCTTTGGCCTGATCCAGCCGCGTTTCCTGGGCGTCGGCGCGCTGTCGACCGTCTTGAAGCAGGTCACCGTCACCGGCTTTGTCGCGCTGGCGCAGACACTGATCATCCTGACGGCGGGCATCGACCTGTCGGTGGGCGCGATCCTTGTCGTCTCTTCGCTCGTCATGGCCAACCTCGCCGTCTTCTCCGGCGTGCCAGTGATCATCGCCGTCCTGATCGGCATCGCGCTTGGCGGGGTGATGGGCGCGGTGAACGGGCTTCTGGTCACGCTGATGCGCCTGCCGCCGTTCATCGTGACGCTGGGCACCCTGTCGATCTTCGAATCGCTGAAGCTCTGGTATTCCCAGTCGGAATCGGTGCGCAACGTCGACATCGAGGCGAACGCGCCCGGCCTTCTGTTCTTCGGCCAGGGCTTCAACATCTCGGGCGCCAGCGTCAGCTATGGCGGGATCACCCTGATCCTTCTGGCCGCCCTCCTCTGGTATGTCCTGAACCACACCGCCTGGGGACGTCATGTCCATGCCATCGGCGACGACCCCGATGCGGCTTTGCTCTCGGGTATCAACGTCAACCGC
>JBIJDO010000087.1:0-8962 GCA_044344105.1 Tabrizicola sp. | reverse complement strand
CGGATTTCACCAGCGCCGTCCCCGCGATGTCGAGATGGCACCAGGGCACCTCCGGCTTGACGAAGCGCGCCAGGAACTGCGCCGCGGTGATCGCGCCGCCGTCGCGCCCGCCGACATTCATCATGTCGGCGATCCGCGATTTCAGCTTGGCATCATAGGCCTCCCCCATCGGCATCCGCCAGGCGCCCTCGCCTTCCGCCTTTGCGGCGGCAAGGAAGGCGTTGCAAAGATCGTCGTTGTTGGAAAAGACGCCCGTGTTCTCATGCCCGAGTGCGACGATGATCGCGCCGGTCAGGGTGGCCAGGTCGATCATGCCCGAGGGCTTGAACCGCTCCTGCGCGTACCAGAGCACGTCGGCCAGCACCAGACGTCCTTCGGCATCGGTGTTGATCACCTCGATCGTGTCACCCTTCATCGACTTCACCACGTCACCGGGCCGCTGCGCCTTGCCGTCCGGCATGTTCTCGACCAGTCCGACCAGCCCCACGACATTGGCGCGCGCTTTCCGCAGCGCCAGAGTCCGCATCACGCCCGCGACGACGCCCGCGCCGCCCATGTCCATCGTCATCTCTTCCATGCCGCCGGCGGGCTTGATCGAGATGCCGCCGGTGTCGAACACCACGCCCTTGCCGATCAGCGCGAAGGGGGCCTCGCCTTTTGGGCCGCCGTTCCACTGCATCACCACGACCTTCGAGGGGCTTTCCGACCCCTGCCCCACCCCCAGAAGCGCGCCCATCCCCAGCCTGGCCAACTGGGCCTCGTCCAGAATCTCCACCTCCAGCCCCAGTTCCTGCATCGCGGCCAGGCGGGCGGCAAAGTCATCCGTGGTCAGCACGTTCGCGGGTTCGTTCACCAGATCGCGGGTGAAGAAGACCCCTTCCGCCACCGCGGCCATCGGGGCGGCGCTTCGGGCCACCGCTTCGGGGTTCGCCACCATCAGCGTCACCGGGCCGGGCACGGTCTTTTCGCCGGTCTTGTGCGTGTCGAAATCATAGGCGCGCATCGCCAGGCCAAAGGCGATGTCCGCCGCGCGGGAATGCCCTTCCGCCAGCACCAGCACGCCCGAGGTCCCGTGGCCGCGCCCCACCGCCGCTCCGGCCTTGCGCGCCTGGGCCTGATCGGCCTTCTTCGGCAGCCGGATGATCTGCACCGCGTCGGCCCTGACGCCGGGAAGATAGACAAGCTCCAGCGCCTCGCCGGGTTTCAGCTTGCCGAACGCTTCGGACGCAACCGCCCGCGACACCGCGCCCCTGGTCAGGCGGTCCAGCCTGCGGCACCCCGCACTTGCGCCCTGCCCGGCGTCGGCCAGAACGGCGATCCGTCCGGTCGCGGTGGCAAGGGCGTCAAGGTCGACGGTCTGGAACTGGATCGGCAGGGGCGTTGGCATCTTCGGCTCGCAGGCGAAAGGGTTTCAGGACGGTGCCACAGGATCGTCAGCGGCGGTTTGCCGGAAGGCTACAGCCGCCCCTCCGGATTGGCCAGATACCAGTTTTCGCCGCCCGCGAATTCCGTTAGGGTCCGGGCTAGATGTAGTGGGGCCGAACCGGGCGTGTCTAGATTCGACCGATATCTTCTGTCGCAACTCCTGGCGCTCTTTGGCTTTTTCGCGCTGGTGCTGGTCGCGGTCTACTGGGTCAACCGGGCGGTGGGTCTCTTTGACCAGCTGATCGGCGACGGCCAGTCCGCGCTGGTGTTTCTGGAATTCTCGATCCTGACCCTGCCGAACGCGATCCGCCTGGTTCTGCCGGTCGCGGCCTTCGCGGCCACCGTCTATGCCGCGAACCGCCTGATGCAGGAAAGCGAGCTCGTGGTGATGCAGGCCACCGGCTTTTCCGCCTTCCGGCTGGCGCGGCCGGTGGTGTATTTCGGCCTGACCGTCATGATCATGCATCTGGTGCTGACCAACCTGCTGGTTCCGGCCAGCCAGCGCATCCTGAGCGAACGCAGCGCCGAGATTTCCCGGAACGTGACCGCGCGGTTCCTGACGGCGGGCCAGTTCATGCATCCCTCGCCCGGAATCACGCTCTACATCCGCGAGATCAGCCCGGCGGGCGAGCTTCTGGACCTGTTTCTCGCCGATGAGCGGTCGCCGGACAGCCGGGCGATCCATACCGCGCGCAAGGCGTTTCTGGTGCGGGGCGAAGTGGCGCCGAAACTGGTGATGGTCGACGGGGCGACGCAAGCTGTGACCCGCGCAGACGGTCGGCTGTCCGTGACCCGGTTCTCGGATTTCACGCTGGACCTTGCCGGACTGGTGTCGGTCGGGGAAACCGGGCAGGTCGCGCTCAATGCCCTGCCGACCCGCACGCTTCTGGCGGCCTCGCCGCAAGCGCAGGCGGCCACCGGTGCCGATGTCGCGCAGATGCTGGAAGAGGGCCACACCAGGCTCGCCGCGCCGCTCATGTCGGTTGCTGCCCCGCTGATCGGCTTTGCCGCCCTCCTCTTGGGCGGGTTTTCGCGGTTCGGCCTCTGGCGGCAGATGGCGCTCGGGGTCGGCCTCATGATCCTGATGCAACTGGCCTGGACCTGGTCGGGCAGCGTGGCTCTGGCCTCTGCCGGGGCCTGGCCGATGGTTTACCTCGCACCGCTGGCCGGGATCGCGACGGCGGCCGGGCTCCTGTGGCAGGCCCAGAGGCCGCGTCGCCTGCGAGGGGCAGTGGCATGACGCTGCATCTCTACATCGCGCGGCGGTTCCTCGGCACGGTCGGCCGGGTCTTCCTGATCTTTTTCGCCATCCTGCTTCTGGTCGACATGATCGAGCAGCTGCGCCGCTTTTCGGACTCGGGCGTCGGGCTTGCCGGGGCCGCGCGGCTGTCGCTCCTCAGCGTGCCGGAAACGCTGTACCGCATTCTGCCCTTGATCATGATCATGGGGGCGATCGCGATGTTCCTTGGCCTGGCCCGGTCTTCGGAACTGGTGGTGGTCCGCGCCGCCGGCCGGTCGGGACTGCGGTTCCTGATGACCCCGCTCCTGGTGTCGGTGGCGCTTGGCGGCCTTGCGGTGGCGCTGTTCAATCCGCTGGTGGCCGCGACCTCCAAGGCCTATGACGACCAGCGCGCGGCACTCAGTCAGGGCGGGCGGTCGGTCCTGTCGGTGGCCGATACCGGGCTTTGGCTCAGACAAGGGTCGACGGACGGCCAGACGGTGATCCAGGCGGCACGGGCGAACCTGGACGGGACCGAGCTTTTTGGCGTGACCTTCCTCGGCTTTGACAGCCAGGGCCTGCCGACGACCCGGACCGAGGCGGAAACCGCCCGGCTCGTGGCCGGAGCCTGGGAAGTGACCGGGACCAAAAGCTGGGACCTCACCGCAGCCAACCCCGAACTGTCCGCCGTGACGGCGGCGGGTCCGCTCGCCCTTCCGTCCGACCTGACGCCCGAGCGTATCCGCGACAGTTTCGGCACACCCTCCGCCATCGCCTTCTGGGACCTGCCCGCCTATATCGGCGACCTTGAACAGGCCGGGTTTTCGGCCCGCGCCTACCGGCTTTGGTACCAGATGGAACTGGCCCTGCCCCTGTTGATGGCCGCGATGGTGCTGGTGGCCGCCGGGTTCACCATGCGCCATGTCCGATTCGGCGGCACGGGCCGGATGGTCCTTCTCGCGCTTCTGGCGGGGTTCGGCTTCTACTTCCTGCGCAACTTCGCGCAGGCCCTGGGCGACAGCGGCCAGATCCCGGTCGTGCTCGCGGCATGGAGCCCGCCCGTCGCCGCGGTCTTCCTGGCGCTTGGCCTTCTCTTGCATCTCGAGGACGGCTGACATGCAAAGCCTTCTGCGATGGATCGTTGTCGTCCTCCTGCTGGGGCTCTCTGGCCAGGCTTCGGCCCAGGTCCAGGCCTCCCTGGTGTCGGACTCTGTGCAGATCACCGGCGACACCCGGCTGATCGCGGACGGGAATGTCAAGGTGTTCTACAAAGGCCGCCAACTGACGGCCAGCCGCATCGTCTTTGACCAGGCGACCAGCCGGCTGGAAATCACCGGCCCGATCGTCCTGACCGAAGAAAGCGGCGAGATCCTGATCCTCGCCTCGCAGGCCGAGCTTGACGCCGACCTCTCCGAAGGTGTCCTCACCAGCGCCCGGCTGGTGTTGAACCGGCAGTTGCAACTGGCGGCGAACCGGATGGTCCGGTTGTCGGGCCGCTACACCGCCCTGCAGACCGTCGTCGCCTCATCCTGCAAGGTCTGCGCCTGCAGCCCGACGCCCCTGTGGGAAATCCGCGCCCGGCGGGTCGTGCATGACGAACTTGCCCGCCAGATCTACTTCGACCGCGCGCAGTTCCGGCTGGCCGGGGTGCCGGTGTTCTACATCCCGCGCCTCAGGATGCCCGACCCGACGCTGAATCGCGCCACCGGCTTCCTGATGCCGACCCTGCGCACGACCTCGCAACTCGGGACCGGCCTCAAGCTGCCCTACTTCATCGTCCTCGGAAAATCCGCCGACCTCACCCTCACGCCCTACATCACCCTGCGCGACAGCCAGACCCTCGACCTGCGCTACCGGCAGGCCTTCGCCACCGGGCTGATCGAGGTGACCGGGGCCGTCACGCGCGACCGGCTCGATCCCGGCCGGACGCGGGGGTATCTCTTCGTCGACGGGGCCTTCACCCTGCCAAAGAACTTCGGCCTGACGATCAAGGGCCAGACCGTCACCGATCCGGCCTATCTTCTGGACTACGGCATTGCGAACCTCGACCGGCTGGACAGCCGGGTCGAAGTCAAGCGGACGCGGCGGAATGAACATATCTCGGCCCGGATCATCAGCTTCCAGTCGCTGCGGGACGACGAGGACAACACGACGATCCCGTCGGTCATCGCCGATCTTTCGTTTCAGCGCCGCTTTTCGCTGGGTCCCCTCGGCGGCGAGGGCGGCCTGCAGCTTCAGACCTACAACCAGTACCGCAGTTCGACGAACCCTGCGGACGGACCGGACGGCGACAGCGTCGCCGACGGGCGCGACACCGGTCGGATCTCGGCAAAGATCGACTGGCGGCGCAGTTTCCTCTTGCCCCTGGGCATCGAAGGCACCGTGCTGGGCGAGGCCACCGCCGACGCCTACCGGATCACCCAGGACGCGGCCTTTGCCGGGTCCACGACCCGGACCCATGCCAATGCCGGGATCGAGCTGCGCTGGCCCTGGATCAAGGCCGGGCGCGGCGGGGCGACGCATGTGATCGAGCCGGTCGTGCAGCTGATCTATGCCTCGTCCGACGCCGAAACCCTGCCCAACGAGGATTCGGCGCTGGTCGAGTTCGACGAAGGCAACCTCTTCGCGCTGAACCGCTTTCCGGGGTCGGACGCGGTGGAGCGCGGTCCTCGGGCCAACGTGGGCATCACCTGGACCCGTTATGCGCCCGAAGGCTGGTCGATGGGCGTGACCCTGGGCCGGGTCTTCCGCGAGGCCGATCTTGGCCAGTTCGGCCCAAGCTCCGGTCTTGCCGGCCAGCAGTCGGACTGGCTTGCCGCCGTCAACTTCACCCTGGCGGACGACCTCGCGATCACCGGACGCCTGGTGGTCGATGACAATCTCGACATCGCCAAGGGCGAGGCGCGGGTGACGTTGAACGGACCGAACACGTCGTTCGCGTCCTCCCTGATCTTCGCGGTCCCCGATGCGCTGGAGAACCGCCCCGATCCGACGCAGGAATTCACCATCGACGCCCGCCGCCGCCTGAACCCGAACTGGACCGCGAAACTGACCGGACGCTATGATTTCGTCGCAGATCGCGGCACCGTGGCCGGACTGGGTCTTGAGTTCCTGACCGAATGCATGCGGTTTGATGTTTCCCTCTCGCGTCGGTTCACGTCCTCGACTAGTGTGGAGCCGACGACGGATTTCGGCCTTTCGCTGGACCTTGTGGGGTTCGGCGGGGGCGTTGCCGCCGGTCCGGCGCGGGCCTGTCGGCAATTACGGTGACCAGAACCGGCGGGCCAAAGACCCGCGACCTTGAGGATGAGCGGCGAGGGCGATGCGGAACTCCTTCCTGAAACGGCAGATGGTGGCGCTGGTCGTGGGGCTGTCCTGTACAGCTCCGGTCCTGGCCCAGGACCTTTTTGCGCCCCGGCTTTACGTCAATGACCGGGCGATCACGGCCTACGAGGTCGAACAGCGGGCGCTTTTCCTGCGCATCCTGCGCGCCCCCGGCAACCCCGAGGACGAGGCCCTGAAAGCGCTGACCGAAGACCGCCTGCGCCAGACCGAGGCCGAGCGTCTCGGCCTGAAGCTGACCGAAGCCGAGATCATGACCGGCATGACCGAATTCGCCGGGCGGGCGAACCTTACGCCCGAGGAATTCGTCGCAGAGCTGGCCAAGGCCGGTGTCGCGGCCGAAACCTTCCGGGATTTCGTCGCGGCGGGGTTGCTCTGGCGGCAGGCGGTCCGGGCACGGTTCCTCGGCCAGGTGCCGATCAGCGAAAACGATATCGACCGCGCGCTGGAGGCCTCCTCCCGTCCCCGTGCCCTGCAGGTGCTGGCCAGCGAGATCGTGATCGCGGCCCCGGAAGGCCAGGAAGAGGCCGCGATGGCGCAGGCGCAGGAACTGTCGGAAACGCTCAGCGGCGAGGGTGCCTTTGCCAGCGCCGCCCGGCGTCTGTCCGCCGCCCCGACCGCCGGATCCGGGGGCCGTCTGGACTGGCTGCCGCTGGCGAACCTGCCCGCCGCAATCGGCCAGAAGATCCTGGCGCTCGACCCTGGCGAGGTCTCCGACCCGATCCCGGTGCCGGGCGCGGTGGTCCTGTTCCTGCTGCGCGATGTCGCCGAGGACAAGACCGGCGAGCCGATCTCGGTCTCTGTCGAATGGGCCGAATTCCTGGTGCCCGACGATGCCGCCGAGATCGCCGAAATCCGCGCGGAGGCGGAAACCTGCAACGACCTCTATGTCGCCGCCAATGGCTTGCCCGAGGACCGGCTGACGGTCACCAAGGCCGGTCTGAACGAGGTGCCGGGGGATGTGGCGCTGGAACTTGCCCGGCTTGACCGGGGCGAAATCTCGGTTGCCCTGACCCGTGGCGGGTTCCGCCGTCTTCTGATGCTCTGCGGGCGCGAACAGGTCCTGGAACCGCCGCCCACCCGCGACCAGGTCCGCGAACAGGTGATCAACCAGAAGCTGGAAGGCATGGCGGAAGGCTATCTGGAAGAATTGCGCTCGGCCGCCTTCATCCGCGAGCCGTGACGCCGCCCGTCGTCCTGACCTGCGGCGACCCCTCCGGCATCGGACCCGAAATCGCCGTCCGGGCCTGGTCCGCCGGGGAACGCTTTCTCTGGCTCGGCGACCCGCGTCACCTTCCGGCTGGCACGCCCTGGCGCGAGGTGTCCGATGGCGAAAGCCCCGGCGACGGCCCGCTGGCGGTCCTGCGGCACGATTTCGCCGCCCCCGCCCTGCCCGGCCAGCCCGACCCGGCCAATGCCTCTGGCGTGATCGCCGTGATCGAACGGGCGGTGCGGCTGGTGCAGGCGGGCAAGGCCGCGGCGCTTTGCACGGCACCGATCCACAAGAAGGCCCTGAAGGATGGCGCGGGCTTCGCCTTTCCCGGCCATACCGAATTTCTCGCCCATCTCGCCCATGTCGACCGCGTGGTGATGATGCTGGCCTGCCCCGACCTGCGCGTGGTGCCCGCGACGATCCACATTCCGCTGTCCGACGTCCCGAAAGCCCTGACCCCCGCGCTCATGGAGGAGACCATCCGCATCACCCATGCCGCCCTGATCCGGGACTTCGGCATTCCGTCGCCCCGCATCGCGGTGGCCGGCCTCAACCCCCATGCCGGCGAGGGGGGGGCCATGGGCCGCGAGGAATTGGACTGGATCGCCCCGCTCGTCACCCGGCTTGCCGCCACGGGCCTGGCGATCCGGGGGCCGCTGTCGGCCGACACCATGTTCCATGCGGCCGCGCGCAGGACCTATGACGCGGCGGTCTGCGCCTACCACGATCAGGCGCTGATCCCGATCAAGACCATCGACTTTGCCGGCGGCGTGAACGTGACCCTCGGCCTGCCCTTCGTGCGCACCGCGCCCGATCACGGCACGGCCCATGACATCGCCGGGCGCGGTGTGGCCGATCCCGCAAGCCTGATCGCGGCGTTGAGAATGGCACGCGACATGACGACGGCGCGCGGGTCATGACGGTGGAAGCGCTCCGCGCGGGGATATTTTTGCCAGTATGAAAGCCGGAGGGGCTCTTGGGAACGATTGATGGCCTGCCCCCCTTGCGCGAGGTGATCCGGGCGCATGATCTGGTGGCCCGCAGGAGCCTTGGGCAGAACTTTCTTCTGGACCTGAACCTGACCGCGAAGATCGCCCGTTCCGCCGGGGATCTGACCGGGTTCGACGTGCTGGAGGTCGGCCCCGGACCGGGCGGGCTGACCCGCGGTCTGCTGGCCGAAGGCGCGCGGCGGGTGGTCGCGGTGGAAAAGGACCCGCGCGCCCTGCCCGCCCTGGCCGAAATCGCCGCTACCGCTTCCGGCCGGCTGACCGTGCTGCAGGGCGACGCGCTGGACATCGACCTCACCCGGCACCTGTCGCCGCCGGTCAAGATCGTCGCCAACCTGCCCTACAACATCGGCACCGAGCTCTTGATCCGCTGGCTGACCCCCCCGGTCTGGCCGCCGCTCTGGACCTCGCTCACGCTGATGTTCCAGAAGGAGGTGGCCGAGCGGATCGTGGCGAAACCGCGCACCGAACATTTTGGCCGCCTGGCGCTCCTGGCGCAGTACCGCTGCGAAGCGCGCATCGTCATGACCCTGCCGCCCGAAGCTTTCACCCCCGCACCCAAGGTCCATTCCGCCGTGGTGCAGCTGACGGCCCTGCCGGAACCGCGTTTCCTGTGCGACTTCAAGCACTTGCAAAGCCTGACGGCCATGGCCTTCAACCAGCGGCGCAAGATGCTGCGCGCCAGCCTGAAAGGACTTGGCCCCGACATCGAGGCACGTCTTGAAGCCGTCGGCATTCCGCCCACCGCGCGGGCCG
>JBIJDO010000257.1:0-4787 GCA_044344105.1 Tabrizicola sp. | reverse complement strand
GAGGGTCACCGAGGACCTGACGGATCAATGGTTGGCCGACGAATCCGGAGGCCCCGGAATCGCTGGATGCGTCGCTATAGGGGAAAAGGGGGTGGGGGGCAAGGGGGAAGTTGGGGAATAGGAACGGCTTGCCACAGTCGATGCTTGTAGCCGAAAATTTTTGCTGCTTAAGTTTCCATCCAAGAACTAGTGGAGGCAGAGCCATAAAATGACGAATGATTTAGCCATTTGCGAAGCGAAGATTAGAGGCGAGTGGATCACAAAGACAATCGACGAGGCCCTGCGCCTCGACCAACATGAAGGTCTTCGCTGCCCTGAGTGCTATGGACGCGTTACGCCGCATCGCGAAGGGAAAAATGGCGCGAGGGCCCATTTCAACCATGCTGAGAAGCACGAGGGTTGTTCGCATAGTTGGTGCTTTGGAGGAACGAGGTGTTCTCATCCTGACGCCCTGCGTTGACAGAGTTGAAATGGACGACCTTGCAGCACCCTACCCCAACTTCTCCGCAATCCACATCTTGATCAGCGACTGCCGCGTGACGCCCAGCCGCCCGGCTTCCGCGCAAACATAGGGCGAAAATGTAGGGTGCGCTACGGCGCACCGTCGGATGGTGCGCTGTAGCGCACCCTACGATGCCCGCCTTGCCCCACTATGTCAGTATCTGCTATGATCTGCCATATGGAGGGTCACCCATGCCGAACGTTCACCTCACCAAGCCCATGCAGGAATTCGCCGAGGCCCAGATCGAGGCCGGGGCCTATGCCAACCTGTCCGAAATCGTTCGGGCAGGGATGCGGACGCTGATGGAGAAGGACCTTGAGCGGGCCTACTATGAGCTGAAGCTTCAGTTGAACGAAGCCGCCGAGGCAGCGGAGCGCGGAGAGTATGTCATCTTCGATCCCAAAGAGTTTGAGCCTGACGCCTTCCGCTGATGGATATCCGGCTTACCCTGCTGGCGCGGCAAGACCTGGATGACGTCCGGCGCTTTACCATCGAAACATGGGGGCGGGAGCAGTGGCGGCGCTACTTCGCCGGGATCATGCTTGCCCTTGAGCGTGTGACACGAAACGGCAGATGCGGTCGAGCGCGGGACAACCTGCGGCACGGGATGCGGTCAATGCCCTACCAGCAGCATCTGATCTTCTTTGAACCCATCGACCATGCCGGTGGAGAGATTGTCATCCTGCGGATCGTGCATCAGTCGCGGAACCTCTCGGCCCTCGCCTACAAGGACCAGAAAGACAGCTAACCCCACCCATAGTTGAAGCTGACCGAGATCCGTTCTTCCTCGGACATGTTCATCGGGACTTCGTGGCGGAGCCAGCTTTCCCAGAGGAGAACCTCGCCCACCGCGGGCTTGATGTAGACGAAGCGCTGCACCTCTTGCGGCGCGGATTTCAGGGGGACGGGGGCCAGCATCATCATGGGCAGGCGAGGGTCCTCCAGTTTCAGGGCCGAGGTCCCTTCCGGCATCGCGACATAGGTGGTGCCGGAGATCACCGAATGCGGGTGGATGTGGCTGGCGTGGGTGCCGCCTTCGGGCAGGATGTTGATCCAGAGCGAGTTGCACTTCAGCTTCTTGTCGCCAAGGTCGAAGCCAAGCTCCTTGCAGAAGGCGGCGACGTGTTTGTCCAGCGCCTTTTCCAGATCGCCGAAGATCGGCATCCGCCAGGGCAGGTCATCCAAGGAGGCATAGGAGGTATAGCCGGGATAGCCGTTCGCCTCGCACCACTCCTGCCCGGCCTCGTCATCCTCGGCCACCATGTCGCAGGTCCGGTGCAGTTCGGCGTAGTCGACCTTCTTCTTCGCGAGGTCGTTGAGACCGGCGCGGTAAAGGCGGGTAACGAAGAGCGAGGTGATGTCGGGCATGGGTCTCGGACTAACCTGTTGGAGAAATTTCGAAGTCGTTATGGTGCGGGATCGACGGCAAGTCGTCCAGCCAATCGGCACGGGACCGCAGCATGACCTGAGCCGTCGGGCGATAGGTGTGCGAAGGGTCCAGCGTGGCCGCATAGACATGCACCTCGCCGGGCCATTTGTCGGAGCGAAAGGTCAGACGCGTGCCACAGACCGAACAGAAGTCACGCCATGTCTGTGGGCTGCTCTCGAACCGGGTGATTGGACCCGCCCAGACCAGGCCCACCGGCCTCAACCCCACAAAGGCAGCAAATGGCGCAGAGGTGGCGCGCTGGCAGTCAGTGCAATGACAGACGAGGCTACGGATGATCTCGCCCTCGTAGGTCCAGGTCACCTCACCGCAAAGGCATCGCCCGTTCAGCGTCACCATCAGTTCGCCTCCGACTGAAGAAAAGCCCCCGCCGTTTCCAGCGGGGGCCGATGTCGCAGGTCGGGGTTAACCCCGACTCTTACCAGTCTTCCTTCGCGACGATGCGCGTGGTGACCGGGAGTTTCATCGCGCCCAGACGCAGGGCCTCACGCGCGACTTCGTCGTTCACGCCGTCGATCTCGAACATGATCCGGCCGGGTTTGACCTTGGCCGCCCAGTAGTCGGTCGAGCCTTTGCCTTTACCCATACGAACTTCGATGGGCTTGGCGGACACGGGTACATCCGGGAAAATCCGGATCCAGACCCGGCCCTGACGCTTCATGTGGCGGGTGATCGCGCGGCGGGCCGCTTCGATCTGCCGCGCGGTGACACGCTCGGGCTCGGTCGCCTTGAGGGCGTAGGAGCCGAAGTTGATCAGAAACCCACCCTTGGCTTCGCCATGGATGCGGCCCTTGTGCATCTTGCGGAATTTTGTGCGCTTTGGTTGCAGCATCTAATTCACTCCTTACGCGCGCTCGCGGTCGCGGCGCGGACCACGGGGGGCCGGGCCGTCAGCCGCTTCGGCAAGACGACGATCATGGGCCTGCGGATCATGCTCAAGGATTTCGCCTTTGAAGATCCAGACCTTCACACCGATGATCCCGTAGGGGGTCTCGGCTTCCGACAGCGCATAGTCGATGTCGGCGCGGAGCGTATGCAACGGCACACGGCCTTCGCGATACCATTCGGTCCGGGCGATTTCGGCGCCGCCAAGACGGCCGGCGACGTTCACTCGGATACCAAGCGCACCCATCCGCATCGCGTTCTGCACGCCACGCTTCATCGCGCGACGGAAGGAGACGCGGCGTTCCATCTGCTGGGCGATCGACTCGGCCACCAGCTGGGCGTCAAGCTCCGGCTTGCGGACCTCGACGATGTTCAGGTGCAGTTCGGACTTGGTGAACACGGTCAGCTTCTTGCGAAGCGTCTCGATGTCCGCGCCCTTCTTGCCGATGATCACGCCCGGACGTGCGGTGTGAATGGTCACACGGCACTTCTTGTGCGGACGTTCGATGATCACGCGGCTGATGCCGGCCTGCTTGAGATCCTTGTGGATGAACTCGCGCATGCGGAGATCTTCCAAGAGGAGGTTGCCGTAGTCTTTCGATTCAGCGAACCAGCGGCTGTCCCAGGTGCGGTTGACCTGGAGGCGCATACCGATCGGATTGACCTTCTGACCCATTATGCGGACTCCCCGGCTTGACGGACCTTGATGGTGATTTCAGAGAACGGCTTCATGATCTTGCCGAAGCGACCCCGGGCCCGCGGACGGCCCCGCTTCATCACCAGGTTCTTGCCGACCCAGGCTTCCGCCACGATCAGGCTGTCCACGTCGAGGTTGTGGTTGTTTTCCGCATTGGCAATCGCCGACTGCAGGCACTTCTTCACGTCACCGGCGATGCGGCGCTTGGAGAAGGTCAGGTCGGCAAGGGCCTTGTCCACCTTCTTGCCGCGGATCATGCCCGCGACCAGGTTCAGCTTCAGCGGCGAGGTGCGCAGCATGCGCAGGATCGCCATCGCTTCGTTGTCCGCCACGCGGCGGGGGTTCTTTTCCGCACCCATGGCTTATTTCCTCTTCGCTTTCTTGTCGGCTGCGTGACCGTAATAGGTCCGCGTCGGCGAATATTCACCGAACTTCTGGCCGATCATGTCTTCGGTCACGTTGACCGGGACGTGCTTCTTGCCGTTGTAGACCCCGAAGGTCAGACCGACGAACTGCGGCAGGATGGTGGACCGGCGCGACCAGATCTTGATCACCTCCGCGCGGCCACCGGCCTTGGCCTTCTCGGCCTTCTTCAGGACGTAACCGTCGACGAACGGGCCTTTCCAGATGGAACGTGCCATGGATTAACGCCCTTTCTTCTTGGCGTGGCGCGAGCGGACGATCAGGCTGTCAGAAGCCTTCGGCTTGCGCGTCTTGTTGCCCTTGGTGCCTTTGCCCCACGGGGTAACCGGGTGACGGCCGCCCGAGGTGCGGCCTTCGCCGCCGCCATGCGGGTGGTCGATCGGGTTCATCGCGACGCCGCGCACCGTCGGGCGGATGCCCTTGTGGCGCATACGTCCGGCTTTACCGAAGTTCTGGTTCGAGTTGTCGGGGTTCGACACGGCACCGATGGTGGCCATGCATTCCTGACGGACCATGCGAAGCTCGCCCGAGGACAGGCGAATCTGCGCGTAGGACCCGTCACGGCCGACGAACTGGGCATAGGTCCCAGCGGCGCGGGCCAGCTGGCCGCCCTTGCCGGGCTTCAGTTCCACGTTGTGGACGATCGCGCCGATCGGCATGCCCGAGAACGGCATCGCGTTCCCCGGCTTCACGTCGGTCTTGCTGCCCGCAATGACGCTGTCACCCACGGCCAGGCGCTGCGGCGCGAGGATGTAGGCCAGTTCACCGTCCTGATACTTGATCAGCGCGATAAAGGCGGTACGGTTCGGGTCATATTCGATCCGCTCGACGAC
>JBIJDO010000410.1:0-2934 GCA_044344105.1 Tabrizicola sp. | reverse complement strand
AATAGGTTGGTTGTGGGCGTTTACGGTTTCGAAAGGTCTGATGTGAGAGCCCCCCACCCCCGACCCCTCGCCACGGAGGGAGAGGGGAGGCGCCTGACCCCGGCGTCATCGTTCAGTCTGAATCTCGGCTGCCGGTCGGGGCGGCGGATGCCTCCGGCGGGGATATTTGCGCCAGTATGAAAGGGCTTGCGGCGGATTTGTGCGGGGCGTGGGCTACGGTCTTGCATTGGGCGCGGACGGGGCGCAAAGAGGGCGCGTTTCGTCTGCAGGAGCCGCGCCATGACCCACCGCATCGCCATCCTCGGGGCCTCGGGCTATACCGGCGCGGAGCTTGTCCGCCTGATCGCGACCCATCCGGCGATGGAGATCGTGGCTTTGTCGGCGGACCGCAAGGCGGGGATGGCGATGGCGGAGGTGTTCCCGTTCCTGCGCCACCTTGACCTGCCGAAGCTTCAGAAGATCGACGAGATCGAATTTGCCAATGTGGACCTCTGCTTCTGCGCGCTGCCGCATGCGACGTCGCAGGAGGTGATCGCGAAGCTGCCGAGGGACCTGAAGGTGGTCGACCTGTCGGCGGACTTCCGGCTGCGCGACCCGGCGGAATACGAGAAGTGGTATGGCCAGCCGCATGCCGCCGTCGGGTTGCAGAAGGAGGCGGTCTACGGGCTGACCGAGTTCTACCGGGACGAGATCAGGTCGGCGCGGCTGGTTGCAGGTACGGGCTGCAATGCGGCGACCGGGCAGTTTGCCTTGCGCCCCCTGATCGCGGCGAAATGTATCGACCTCGACGACATCCTGATCGACCTGAAGGCGGGCGTCTCGGGCGCGGGGCGGTCCCTGAAGGAGAACCTGCTTCACGCGGAATTGTCCGGGGGCACGCATGCCTATTCGGCGGGCGGCAGGCACCGGCATCTGGGCGAGTTCGACCAGGAGTTTTCACGCGTCGCGGGGCGGCCCGTGCGGGTGCAGTTCACGCCGCATCTTCTGCCGATGAACCGGGGCATCCTTGCGACGGTCTATGTGAAAGGTGACGCGAAGACCATCCACCAGACGCTTGAAAAGGCGTATGAAACCGAGCCGTTCCTGGAGGTTCTGCCCTTTGGTGATTTGCCTTCGACCCGCGACATTGCCGGGTCGAACTTCTGCCATCTGGGGGTGATCGGTGACCGGATTCCGGGGCGTGCTGTGGTCGTTGCGGTGCTGGACAACCTGACCAAGGGGTCGTCAGGTCAGGCGATCCAGAACGCGAACCTGATGCTGGGGCTGCCGGAGACGGAGGGCCTGATGCTGGCCCCGGTTTTCCCGTAAGTGCCGGTCGGATGCCCGGCCTGCGGGGGCCGGGCTTGACCAGCGTCAAGGGATGCACATCTTCGTCAGGGCAACGGTTGCCTGACGGCAAAGGACGTGAGCGATGAGCGAGAAGCAGGCGTTCCGGGGTCTGAAGGGCCTGAAGAAGCAGCGGCGCGTCCAGATCGTCGCGCTCGCAGCGGTCGCTTTGGTCGCGGCAACGGGGCTGGTCGGCTATGCCATGCGCGACGGGATCAACTTCTTCCGCTCGCCGACGCAGGTGATGCAGGACCCGCCGCGCGAAGGCGAGACGTTCCGGATCGGCGGGCTGGTGGTCGAGGGCTCGATCCGGCGCGGGTCCGGGACGGAAGTGGCCTTTGCGGTGACCGATACCAACGCGACGGTGCCGGTGCGCTACACCGGGATCCTGCCGGACCTGTTCGCCGAAGGGCAGGGCATGGTCGCACTCGGGAAGATGGAGGGCGCGACCTTCGTGGCGAGTGAGGTGCTGGCCAAGCATGACGAGACCTACATGCCGAAGGAAGTGATCGAGTCCCTGAAGGCGCAGGGGGTCTATGTCGATCCGGACCAGAAGCCTGAAAGCTGATCCGGGCACGAAAATTCCACATAAAATCAGAAGGTTGCCCTGAGCGTGCGCCGGGGCAGGGTGTCGTTAAGCGGTTCTTGCAAGGATTTCCCCGGTGTGAAGGGGGAAGCCAGATGCCGAATGTCCGCGAGATTGCCACCGAGATCGTCGCCCGCGAAGGCGGCTATGTGAACGACCCCGACGATCCGGGCGGGGCCACCAACCACGGGGTGACCATCGGCACGCTGCGCCGCCTTGGGATCGACGTGAACCGCGACAGCCGGATCGACGTGGCGGACGTGAAGGCGCTGACCAGGGCGCAGGCGGTGGAGATCTACCTGAAGCACTACTACGAGGGGCCGGGGATCGCGGCCCTGCCGGAGCCGCTGCAGGCCAGCGTCTTCGACATGTATGTGAACGCGGGCGGCAATGCGGTGAAGATCCTGCAGCGGCTGCTGACCGACATGGGCTTTCCCTGCGAGCCCGACGGGGTGATCGGGCCGCAGACGATCCGGGCGGCGCAGATGGCGTTTGACGCGGCGCCCTCGTTTCTGGCGGATGCCTACGGGATCGCGCGGCGGAACTATTATTACGCGCTGGCCGACAAGCGCCCGGCAAGCCGCAAGTTCGCCCGGGCGCGGGATGGCGGCAAGGGCGGCTGGATCAAGCGGGCGGAGGAATTCATCGCGCCGAAGTATCGCCTGACGGCGGCCCAGCATGCGGCACGGGTGGCGGCATGGGGGTGATCGGTCGGCTGGTGGGCGCGCCCGGTGCGGTGACGGCGCTCGGGGAAGCGGCGAAGGGGGTGGCGGAGGTCTTCGTGCCCTCGGCCACCAAGAAGATGGAGCTGTCGGCCGAGGCGCAGATGGCGGCGTTGCAGCAGCTGGGCGAGGAGTATCAGAACCCCTCGCTGGGCTGGTTCGACCGGCTGGTGAACGGGCTGAACCGGCTGCCGCGGCCGATGCTGGCGTTCGGGACGCTGGGGCTTTTCACCTATGCGATGGTGGACCCCGCGGCCTTTGCCTACCGGATGGTGGGCCTGAACGCGGTGCCGGAGCCGC
>JBIJDO010000001.1:0-25650 GCA_044344105.1 Tabrizicola sp. | reverse complement strand
TGGTGGCTGCTGGGCGCGATCGTCGCCTTCTATTTCGGCGCGCGGGAGACCTATTACTTCCGCAACCGGGGGGTGGTGTCGCCCTTTGTGCCGGGAGCGGCGGGTGCGGCGGGCGTGGCGGAGGAGAACGCCGCGCTGGCCGACTGGCGGCAGGGGTGATCCTTGACCTCTGGGCAGGCCTCTGGCATGGCCTTGGGGCATCAGAGGATGTGATCAAATGAACCTGTTCGCCGATATCCGTGCGCTTGTGGTGGCCGAGCTTGCGGGGCTGATGGCCGAGGGCGTGCTGCCTGCCGGGCTGGATCTGGGCGGGGTGGCGGTGGAGCCGCCGCGCGATGCCGGCCATGGCGAGATGGCGACGAATGCCGCGATGGTGCTGGCCAAACCGGCGGGGATGGCTCCGCGCGCGATTGCGGAAGGACTGGCGGCGCGGCTGATGGCGGACAGCCGTGTGGCCGGGGCGGATGTGGCGGGGCCGGGGTTCTTGAACCTGCGGCTTCATCCCGCGGCCTGGCAGGGGCTGGTGCGCGAGGTGCTGGTTCGCGGCGCGGACTACGGGCGATCCACGCTCGGGGCAGGTGGCAAGGTCAACGTCGAGTTCGTTTCCGCCAACCCGACCGGGCCGATGCATGTCGCCCATGCAAGGGGCGCGGTGGTGGGCGATGCGCTGGCGTCGCTGCTGGCGTTCGCCGGGTATCAGGTCACGCGCGAGTACTATGTCAATGACGGCGGGGGCCAGGTCGATGTGCTGGCCCGGTCGGCCTATGAGCGCTACCGCGAGGCGCATGGGCTGTCGCCAGAGATCGCCGAGGGGCTGTATCCGGGGGATTACCTCATCCCGGTCGGCGAGGCCCTGAAGGCGATGCATGGCGACAGCCTGCTCGACCAGCCCGAGAGTGCGTGGCTGGCCGAGGTGCGGGTCTTTGCCACCGACATGATGATGGCGATGATCCGGCATGATCTGGCGGCCCTGGGCGTCACGATGGATGTCTATGCGTCGGAGAAGGCGCTGTATGGCACGGGGCAGATCGAGGCGGCGCTGGAGCGGCTGCGCGGGCTGGGGCTGATCTACCAGGGGGTGCTGGAGCCGCCGAAAGGCAAGGCACCCGAGGATTGGGAGGCGCGGGAGCAGACCCTGTTCCGCTCGACCGCCTTCGGGGATGACCAGGACCGGCCGGTGCAGAAGTCCGACGGGTCCTGGACCTATTTCGCGCCGGATATCGCCTACCATTTCAACAAGGTGCAGCGCGGGTTCGACGAGCTGATCAACATCTTCGGCGCGGACCATTCCGGCTATGTCAAGCGGCTGAAGGCCGTCGTCTCGGCGCTGTCGGAGAACAAGGTCAGCCTCGACATCAAGCTGATCCAGCTGGTCAAGCTCTTGAAGGGCGGGCAGATCGTCAAGATGTCGAAGCGGGCGGGGACCTTCGTGACGCTCCGCGACCTGATCGACGAGGTCGGGCCGGACGTCGTGCGGTTCGTCATGCTGACGCGGAAGAACGACGTGGCGCTCGACTTCGACTTCGACAAGGTGACTGAGCAGTCGAAGGACAATCCGGTCTTCTACGTCCAGTATGCCAATGCCCGGGTGAACAGCATCCTGCGCAAGGCGCGCGAGGCGGGGCTGGATGTGAGCGATGCCTCGCTTTCGGCGGCCCATCTGGCGCATCTGGGTCACGAGGCCGAACTTGCGGTCATCCGCAAGCTGGGCGAATGGCCCCGGCTGGTCGAGATCGCCGCCAAGGGGCACGAGCCGCACCGGGTGGCCTTTTATCTTTTCGAGCTTGCTTCGGACTTCCACGGGCTGTGGAACCGGGGCAACGAGGACGACAGCTTGCGGTTCATTCAGGGGGATACCGCAATATCCGTGGCGAAAATTGCGCTTGCGCGGGCCGTGGGCGTTGTTATTTGCGCAGGTCTTGGTATCCTTGGCGTGACCCCGGTCGAGGAAATGCGCTGACACAACGCGTCAGCCGCCCGGGTACAAGGCGAAAGTGCAGAGGCGGATCAACCGCCTTGCCAGGCAGGGGCAGCAGATGGCGGACGCGGATTATGACTTCGGCGGCGGCTATGCGCATCGGGCGCAGGACACGGGCGCGCGCGAAAGGCTGACGACGGCCAAGACGCAGCGCTACTTCAATCTGGCAGGGGCGGCGACGTCGGTGGCGCTGGTCCTTGGCCTTGGGGTCTGGGGCTACAAGCTGGCGGTTCGTGATGTGAACGGCGTGCCGGTGATCCAGGCCCTGGACGGGCCGATGCGGATCGCTCCCGAGACGCCGGGTGGCGAGATCGCCGATTATCAGGGCCTTTCGGTCAACACCGTGGCCGAGGTCGGCATCGCGGCACCGCTTCCGGACAAGCTGATCCTTGCGCCGCGCCCGGTCGATCTGTCGGAAGAGGATCTGGCGGGTCTTGGTGGCCAGCTGATGCCAGGTCTGGAAACGGCTTCGGCTCCGTCCGACGCGCTGACGGGGAACCGCGATCTGGCCCTTGCGGCAACGCCCCTGACCGAAAGTGCCGATCCGACCGAAGTCGCCGTCGAAGCGGCCCTTGCCGAAGCGCTGGGGCAGGAGCCCGAAGCGGCTGTGGCCGTGGAGCCGGTGCCGGAAGACCTGCCGCCGGACGGCGCGATCATCGCCTCGATCCGGCCGAAAGCCCGACCGGGGAGTCCTGCGGATGTTGTCGCGGCGACGGAGGCCGATCCGGTCGAGGTGGTGGGGGCTGATCCGGTCGAGGCGGCGGAGGCTGAACCGGTCAGGGCGGCGGAGGCTGAACCGGTCACGGCGACGGCGCTGCCCGCCCCGAACGAGGTGGACCCGGCCACGATTGCCCCCGGAACCCGGCTGGTGCAGTTCGGCACCTTTGACACGGCGGAAGAGGCGCGTGCGGAATGGACCCGGTTGCAGGCGCGGTTCGGCGCGTTGATGGCGGACAAGGCGCTGGTGGTGCAGGCGGCTGAAAGCGGCGGGCGGACCTTCTACCGGTTGCGCGCCTATGGTTTTGCGGGAGAGGACGACGCGCGCCGGTTCTGTACGGCATTCGTCAGCGAAAACGCCATCTGCATCCCGGTGCCGCACAAATGACCCTCGGGCTTGGTGCGACCATCTTCGGCTGCGCCGGATCGCGGCTTCTGCCGGAAGAACGCACCTTCTACCACGACGCTGACCCGTTCGGCTTCATCCTCTTTGCCCGCAATGTCGAGAACCCTGACCAGCTGCGGCGTCTGACAGGCGATCTGCGCGATGCGGTGGGCCGGGATGCACCGATCCTGGTCGATCAGGAAGGCGGGCGGGTGCAGCGCCTGCGTGAGCCCCACTGGCGGGACTGGACGCCGCCGCTTGACACGGTGGAACAGGCGGGGTCGCTTGCGGCGGCCGAGCGGATCATGCGCGCCCGCGCGACCGTGATTGCCGCCGAACTTGCCGCCGTCGGAATCGACGCGAACTGCATCCCGACGCTGGACGTGGTGCGCCCCGAGACGCATCCGTTCCTGATGAACCGCTGCTATGGCCGCGACCCGGGGACGGTGGCGCGGATCGGGCGGGCGGTGGCCGAGGGGCTGATGGCCGGGGGCGTGCTGCCGGTGATGAAGCACCTGCCGGGGCATGGGCTGAGCCATGTCGACACGCACCACGACCTGCCGACCGTGGACGCACCGCTTGCCGAATTGCAGACCATTGATTTCGCGCCGTTCCGTGCCCTGGCCGACCTGCCGATGGCGATGACCGCGCATCTGGTCTTTGCCGCGCTGGACCCGGACAGGCCCGCGACACAGTCGCCGACCATGGTGCGGGTGATCCGTGAGGACATCGGGTTCAGGGGTCTTCTCATGTCGGACGACCTGAACATGCAGGCCTTGTCCGGCACGCTGGCCGAGCGTACGGCGCGGACGATTGCCGCCGGGGTGGACGTAGCACTGCACTGCAAGGGCGACATGGCCGAGATGGAGGCCGTCGCCGGGGCTGCGGGCCGGATGGGAGCGGCGGCGCAGACACGGGCCATGACCGCGCTGGCCGCGCGGCGGGGGCCGACGGTGGATCTGAAGGCGGCCCTGGCCGAACTGGCGCATGGCTGACGAGGCCTGGGACCAGCCCGAACGCATCGCACCCGAGGACCGGCTTGCCGCCGAGGCGCTGATCGTCGATGTCGACGGGTTCGAGGGGCCGCTGGACCTTCTTCTGACGCTGTCGCGGACGCAGAAGGTGGACCTGCGCAGGATTTCCGTGCTGGACCTGGCAGAGCAGTACCTGGGCTTTGTCGAACGCGCGCAGTCGCTGCGGATCGAGCTTGCGGCGGATTATCTGGTGATGGCGGCGTGGCTTGCCTTCCTGAAGTCGCGGCTTCTGTTGCCGCCGGAACCGGGCGAGGACGGCCCTTCGGCGGAAGATCTTGCCGCACATCTGGCGTTCCAGCTGGAGCGGCTGCAGGCGATGCGCGACGCCGCCGCCCGGCTGATGGGGCGGGACCAGCTGGGCCGCGATTTCTTTGCGCGGGGCGTGCCCGAGGACCTGTCGCACCAGCGGCAGGTGACGTGGACGGCGACGCTTCTGGACCTGATGCGGGCCTATGCGCGGATCCGCACCCGGGACGAGTTCCGGCCCTTCGTCTTCGACCGCGAGAATGTCTTCACCATGGAGCAGGCGCTGGACCGCTTGCGCGGGCTGATCGGCTATGCGGGGGACTGGGCCACGCTGGCAAGCTTCCTGCCCGAGGGCTGGGATGGCACGCCGATGGCGCGACGCTCGGCGCTTGCGTCGCATTTCGCCGCTGTCCTGGAACTGGCGAAGCGCGGGCAGGTGGTGTTGCGGCAGGGCGAGACCTTTGCCCCCATCGAACTCCGCCGGAAAGGTGAAGCATGAGCGCCGAGGACAGCCTCTTCGACGCCCCGCCGATGGGCGAACAGGAGCGGATGGTCGAGGCGATCCTGTTTGCCAGTGCGGAGGCCGTGACGCTGGCCGAGCTGGTCGCGCGGATGCCGCATGGCGCGGACCCGGGCGAGGCGCTGGTGCATCTGAAACGCCGCTACGAGGGGCGGGGGGTCCATCTGGTGCGGGTGGGGGATGCCTATGCCTTCCGCACCGCCCCCGACCTTGGCTTCCTGATGCGGCGGGAAACGGTGGAGACCCGCAAGCTCAGCCGTGCCGCGATCGAGACGCTGGCGATCGTGGCCTATCATCAGCCGGTGACGCGGGCCGAGATCGAGGAGATTCGCGGCGTTGCGGTCAGCCGGGGCACGGTGGACCAGCTGATGGAGCTGGACTGGATCCGGCTTGGCCGCCGGCGGATGACGCCGGGCCGCCCGGTGACCTTCGTGGTGACGGAGGCGTTCCTCGACCACTTCGGCCTTGAATCGGCGCGCGATCTGCCGGGGCTGAAGGAGTTGCGCGCCTCGGGTCTTCTGGACAGCCGACCCCTGCCGGGGCAGGTGGGGCCGGGTCTTGCGGGGCAGGCGGGCGCAGGCGAGGATGAGGATGAGGCCACGACCGGCCAGAGCGAGTTGTTCGAGGATTAGGATGAAGGACAGCCGATGAACCTGAACGGTCTTTTCAACATGCTGGCGAAGATGTTCATCCGCAGCGCCGTCGATGCGGGCGTGGATTACTCGGCGCGGAAGGGCAAGCCCGAGGCGGAGATGACCCCGGAAGAACGAGCTCAGGCCAAGCGCGCCAGGGACCTGGCAGGACGGGCGCGGCAGGTGCAGAAGGTCACTCGGCGGCTCTGGCGCTGAGGCCGCAGGGGCGGTCGAGACCAAGCGACGCGACGGTCCGGGACAGGGATCCGGGCAGCCTGAGGCCGGGCTGGATGTACAGCCCGGTGGTCAGCGCGGCATCGACGCGCGTCATCCAGGTCACGCTCAGGAACGGCGCAGGCGGCGGGCGGGAGAGGTAGGGATCGACCGAGCCGGGGTCGCCGGTGACCAGCGCCTGCAGGCTGTCGAAGACCGCTTCGGTTTCCGCGCGTGACGCGCGCCAGCGCATCGGCTCGGGCCGGGGCATGCCCGGACCGGTGATCTGCACCAGGCTGATCCAGCCATCCTCGAACCCGACCGAACAGGCGATGGTGTGGTCGGGGGAGGCGTCGGGCCAGACCTCGAAGGTCAGGCGGTTGGCATGGACCGGAGGGGCTGCAAGACTGGCAGCGAGGCAGAGAACCGAAGCAAGAGCCGTGCCTGTGCGCATCGAGCCGCTTCCGGGTATCGGGGCCGTATGGCGGAGTATACCACGGACTCTGCGTCAGGCCGATCGGAATTGCTTGGCGAGCTTCAGCCCCTGGCCTTGATAGTTCGAGGCGATCCCGGCGCCGTACAGCGTCTCGGGGCGTTCGGTCATCCGCTCATAGACCAGCCGCCCCACGACCTGACCGTGCTCCAGCACGAAGGGCGCTTCGTGGCAGCGCACTTCCAGGACCCCGCGCGACCCGGCACCCCCGGCGGCGGCATGGCCGAAGCCGGGGTCGAAGAAGCCGGCATAATGCACCCGGAACTCGCCGACCATGGCAAGGTAGGGGGCCATTTCGGCGGCATAGTCGGGGGGAATGGTCACCGCCTCGCGGCTGACGAGGATGTAGAAGGCGCCGGGATCAAGGATGATGCGGCCATCCTTGGAATGCAGCTCTTCCCAAAAGTCCGGAGCCGGATAATGGCCGATGCGGTCAAGGTCCACCACACCGGTATGCGGCTTCGCGCGGTAGCCGACCAGCGTGCCCGAGGCGGGCTTCAGGTCCACCGAGAAGCCAAGACCCTCGGAAATCACCGCGTCGCCCGACACCAGCGTCTCGGCTGCGTGCAGCGCGCCCAACTCGGCATCGCTCAGCACCGCCTGCCCCGACCTGAAGCGGATCTGGTTCAACCGCTGGCCTTCTCGAACCAGGACCGAAAAGCTGCGCGGGCAGACCTCGGCATAGAGCGGGCCATGGTAACCTTCGGGAATCCGGTCGAATTCGACGCCGCCATCTGTGATCGACCGGGTCAGAAGGTCCAGGCGACCCGAGGAGCTTTTGGCATTCGCCACCGCCGTCACTCCGGCGGGCAGGGCAAGACGTTCGGCCAGCGGGATCACGTAGACGCAGTTCTTTTCCAGCACCGCGCCACCGGCAAGGTCGACCCGGTGCATGGTGAATTCGTCCAGCCGGTCCTGCACCGTGCGGCCATGCCCGGCAAGGAACGAGGCGCGGACGCGGTAGGCAACGGGGCCAAGGCGGAGATCAAGGCTTGCGGGCTGCAGCTGGTCGTCAAGCACCTCGGGTGTTCCGGCCAGGGCACCGGTGGCGATCAACTGTCGCAGGGCCTGTGCGGGCAGCACTCCGGATGTCATGGCTTCTCCCCGTAGGCTGCATATGAAACCGCCCGCGCTGCCGCGGGGCAGGCGGGCGGGTTCTCGATGGTCGGGCCGGAGAGATTCGAACTCTCGACCTCCCGCCCCCCAGACGGACGCGCTAACCAGGCTGCGCTACGGCCCGACACGGCGCGATACATAGCGATATTCCGGGCCGGAGCAAGCGGGAAAGCACAACACCTCGCCTAGCCGTTCCCGCCTTCGGCCCGTGCCGCGACACGGGCGCGCAGGGCGGCAAGCCGCCGGGCCAGGTCTGCAAGCTGCGGCGCGGACGGCGCAAGGCTGCCCCTGGGCAAGGCTCTGATCCGGCTGGCGAAAGTCACGTCGTCGCGCAGCGTCGGCTTCAGCCGCACCGGCGGCGCGACCGGCGGTTCCGGCCGGCCCAGAGCAGGCGGCACGTCGAAAAGCGGCAGGCCGCTGTCGGATCGCCCCGAGCGCGGCAAAGGGGCCGCCGGGTCGGGGGCCGACGCGGCGGCGGGGGCAGGCTCCATCGCTGGGGCAGGTCCGGCATCGGGCGGATCGGCCGCAGGCCCGGCCCCGGTGGCGTCGCGCGTGCCGGGCACTTCAAGCGTCGAAGCCACCAGCGCATCAAGGCTGGCCGGATCGTCGCCCAACCCCGAGACCTGCCGCACGCCATGATCGCGCAGGATCTTCTGCACCCCGCGGATCGTCAGCCCTTCGTCGTGCAAAAGCCGCTTGATCCCGGTCAGAAGCGCGATGTCGGAGGGGCGATAATAGCGCCGTCCGCCCGCCCGCTTGACCGGCCTGATCTGCGGAAACCGGCTTTCCCAGAACCGCAGCACATGCGCGGGCGTTTCCAGAACCTCGGCGACCTCGCTGATGGTGCGGAAGGCGTCCGGCGACTTGTCCATCCGCTATTGCCCCTTCAGCGCTTCTTTCCGGCCGCCACGCGGTCTTTCATCAGATGCGAGGGGCGGAAGGTCAGGACGCGACGCGGGGAGATCGGCACCTCTTCCCCGGTCTTGGGGTTGCGGCCGACACGGGCGGTCTTGGACCGGACCGAGAAGGTCCCGAAGGACGAGATCTTCACCGTCTCGCCCGAGGCGAGCACGTCGGACATGTGTTGCAGCACCGCTTCGACGAGATTGGCAGATTCGTTGCGGCTGAGGCCCACTTCGCGAAACACCGCTTCGGAAAGGTCCATCCGGGTCAGGGTCTTCTCGCTCATTTCGTCCCCCCATGAGCTTCTTGTCGGGGGAGGATGGGCCGGATGGAATACTGAGTCAATATCAACCACTTGGAACGCGCGGTTAAAGGCGTCTACCAGCGCAGGACGACCGAGCCCCAGGCCAGGCCCCCGCCGATCGCCTCGGTCACGATCAGATCGCCCGGCTTGATCTGCCCGCGCGCCTTGCCGACCGACAACGCCAGCGGGATCGAGGCGGCCGAAGTGTTGCCGTGATCCTGCACGGTGACGACGACGCGGTCCATCGGCACCTGCATGCGTTTCGCGGTGCCCTCGATGATGCGGATATTGGCCTGATGCGGCACGATCCAGTCGACATCCTCGCTGGTCAGCCCGGCCTTTTCCAGCGCGCGATGCGCGGTTTCGGCAAGCTTTTCAATGGCATGACGGAAAACCTCCTTGCCTTCCATCACCAGATGCCCGGTGGTGCCGGTCGAGGTGCCGCCATTGACATAGAGGATGTCCTTGTAGCGCCCGTCCGAATTGAGGTCGGTCGCAAGCACGCCCCGGTCGGCGTTCGTTCCCTGTCCGTCAACGGCCTCCAGCACCACGGCCCCGGCCCCGTCACCGAACAGGACGCAGGTGCCGCGGTCCTTCCAGTTCATCAGGCGGCTGAAGGTCTCGGCCCCGATGACAAGGACGCGGGTCGCTTGGCCGGACAGGATCAGCGCATTGGCATTGGCCAGCGCAAAGACGAAACCGGCGCAGACCGCCTGGACGTCGAAGGCGAAGCCTGCGGTCATTCCAAGGGCCGACTGCACCATGGTGGCGACCGAGGGAAAGGTCAGGTCGGGGGTCGAGGTCGCGACGATGATCGCGTCGATCCGGTCTGCGGTGATGCCGGCATCCGCAAGTGCGGCGCGCGCGGCCCGGGTGGCAAGGTCCGATGTCATCTGGCCTTCCGCCGCGAAATGCCGCCGCTCGATGCCGGACCGCGAGCGGATCCATTCGTCCGACGTCTCGACGATGGCTTCGAACTCGGCGTTCGGGACGACACGGTCGGGCAGGTAATGCCCGACGCCCCTGACTGCGGCGCGTATCGTCATGCGGTCGGAATGCTCCCCGTCGCGGGCGTTTCGGCCCCCAGTTGCGCGGCATCCTGCGCTGCCGCTTCGGCGGATGCAACCCGAGCGGCCAGCCGGTCGATGAACCTGACCTGACCGAGCTGGTAGGCCAGCCCGATCGCCGCCGCGACTCCGGTCGCGTCCGCCGAGCCGTGCGATTTCACCACGGTGCCGTTCAGGCCCAGGAAGACGCCGCCGTTCACCCGGCGCGGGTCGATCCGGCGCTGCAGGCGCTTCAGCGAGTTCAGCGCCAGAAGTGCGGCGAACTTGGACAGAATCCCCGCGCCAAAGGCCTCGCGCATGAAATCGGAGATCAGCTTGGCGGTGCCTTCGCCGGTCTTCAGCGCGACGTTGCCGGTGAAGCCGTCGGTGACGATCACATCGACGCGCGCCGAAGGAAGATCGCCGCCCTCGACGAAGCCGACATAGTCGAAATCGCTGATCGCGGCGACGGACGCCATCCGGTCATGCGCCTCTTTCAGTTCAGCCCGGCCCTTGTGCTCTTCGGTGCCGACGTTGAGGATGCCGATCCGCGGACGGGTGAGCTTGAGCCCGTTCCGGGCGTAGGACGCGCCCATGACCGCATACTGCAAGAGGTCGTCCGCTTCGGCTTTCACGTCTGCGCCGACGTCGAGCATCAGGTTGAAACCGCCGGGATTGCGCGAGGGCCAGAGGCAGGCAATCGCCGGGCGGTTGACGCCGGGCAGCTTGCGCAGGCGCAGCATCGACACGGCCATCAACGCGCCCGTGTTGCCGCAGGACACCGCCGCCGCCGCCGCGCCGTCACGGACGGCGTCGATGGTCGACCACATCGAGGTGCCCTGGCCGTGGCGCATGACCTGCGCGGGCTTGTCGTCCATCGTCACGACGCGCTCGGCATGGCGGAGCGTCACCCTTTGTGCGAGGTCCGGGTGGCGGTCGAGAAGCGGGCGCAGCGCCGGCTCATCGCCGTGCAGGATCGCATCCATCCGGGGATGCTGGGCCAGCGAATCGATCAGGCCGGCAACAACGGCTGCCGGCCCGCGATCGCCACCCATGGCGTCAACCGAAATGACGATACGCTCAGAAACCGGGGCCGACACGAACTCTGGGTCGGGGGACACGGGATCTGGCGCGCGGGGCGCGGCTTACGCCGCGTCCTCGTCGACGTCCACGTCGCGGGCCATCGACACGATTTCACGCGAATCATAGTGGCCGCAGGCGCTGCACACGTGATGCGGACGCTTCAGCTCGCCACAGTTCGGGCATTCGTTCGGGTTCGCGGCGACCAGCGCGTCATGCGCACGGCGCATGTTGCGGCGGGATTTCGTGGTGCGGTTCTGCGGGACAGCCATGTCTCAACCTTCGGGCAGTGGGGACATGCGCGCCCCCGATTTTCTTAGCGATTCAGACCTGTCACCACCCCTTCGGGCAATAGCTGACGGACGCTGTTTCGCAGCTTGAATGAGGCGCGGAACATACTCGGATTCCTTGGCGGCGCAAGTCCCAATTCGCACCGGCAGCGCAGCCTTGCGTGCCGGAACGGCGGCCTCACTCCGACCCCGGTTCGGCCTTGTCCGAAAGCTTCCCGGCGAGGCTCTGCAGCGCCGCGAAGGGCCGCAGATCCGCATCCGTCAGCGGGGTCGCGCCCTGGGCGGCGTGAACCACCGGGGCGAACTCCACCCCTGGCGCGCGCGGATATTCGGGCAAGGCCAGGGCCAGGGCCTCGGCGGCAACTTCGGCAAGGTCGATCACTTCGGGCATCGGTTCCACGCTGTCGTCTTCGGGCATTTCGACCTCGTCGGTGTCCGGCGTGTCCAGACCCGCGACGTAGCGGCGGCGCAGGTCTTCGCCCACCGCAGCCCGTACCGGTGCCAGCGACACCACGCAGGCCTGATCGACGCTGGCCGTCAGCCTTGCGGTCAGGACCAGTTCATCCCGGCCCGAAGGCGTGATCTCTCCGGTCATCTCCAGCTGGTGCAGGGCAAGGAGGCCGAGGTCAACCGCCAGCCTCCGCCGCAGGTCGGCGTCGGGACGGTAGCTGAACCGGGTGGGCTTTCGCGGGCTGAGGCCGCCCGTGCGCAGGCGTGTGGGGCGAGGGTCGGCAGGCGATGTCATGCGCGGGCTTTCAAACCAGAGACGGTGTCGAACGGATGCGGCGTTCCATTCTTGAACAAGGGGCCGATAGTCTGGTATCCCAAAGCCCAAGGGTTTTGAAGAACCCGCGTCGGATCTCGGCGTTCAGCGGGCATGAGGGCAGCAGGCATGGCAGATTTCCGGTTCGCGCGGTCGGTGCTGACGGCCTGTCAGCGATTGCGCGCCAGGCTCGTGATGCTGGCGCTCGCCATGACGGTGGCCGCCTGTTCCGCCGTCTATCGCAATCATGGCTATGTCCCGAGCGAGGCCGAGCTTGCCCTGGTCGAGGTCGGCACCGACACGCGCGAGACCGTGGGCCAGAAGATCGGGCGTCCGTCGACCTCGGGGCTTCTGAACGACGAAGGCTGGTTCTACGTCCAAAGCCGCTACAAGCTGGTCGGTCCCCGCGAACCGCAGGAGATCGACCGTCAGGTGCTGGCGGTGACCTTCAACGAGGCGGGCGTGGTCGAGAACATCGCACGCTACGGGCTTGAGGACGGCCGCGTCGTAGAAATCTCGCGCCGGGTGACAGAGTCGAATGTGAAGGGCCTGTCGGTCATCCAGCAGATCCTGGGCAACTTCGGCCGGTTCCAGGCGGGCGACATCCTGCCGCAGTGATCCGTCACGCCTGCGGATCGAAGGTCAGCGCGACGCCGTTGATGCAGTAGCGCAGGCCCGTCGGTTTCGGTCCGTCCGGGAAGACGTGGCCGAGATGCGCGTCGCAGCGGTTGCAATGGACCTCGGTCCGGCGCATGAACCAGCTGTTGTCGGACTGTTCGCCCACCATCTCGGGGTCGAGGGGTGCATAGAACGAGGGCCAGCCGGTGCCGGAATCGAACTTGGTGGCCTGGTCGAAGAGCGGCGCATCGCAGCAGACGCAGCGATAGGTGCCGGGGTCCTTCGGGAAATCGTCATGGGTGAAGGCGCGTTCGGTCGCGTGCTTGCGGGTCACCTTGTAGGCGAGGTCGGAAAGCTGCGCCTGCCACTCGGTGTCGGTCTTGACGATCTTGTCCATGGTCGGGTCTCCTTTGCAGGGTAATCTAGGGGCTGAGGCCGCGGGGGAAAAGGGCGTGGAGCCACTTCGGAAAGGCAGGCTGATCGCGCGGCTTGCACATGGTCGTGAGGACATGGCGCGGGTCATGGCCTTTCGCCGCGCGGCCTTTCCCAGGGTCTCGGGCACCGAGGAGGACGAACAGGACGCCCTGTCGGCGCATGTGGTGGTCGAGGGGCCCGACGGGATGCTGGCCTGTTTCCGGGCGATGCTGTTCGGCTGGGGCGCGGGGCTGGGGCAGGGCTATGCCGCGCGGTTCTACGATGTGGGGCCCCTGTCGGGCTATGCGCGGCCGATTGCCGAGATGGGGCGGTTCTGCGTCGCGCCGGGGGGTGTGCATCCCGACGTGCTGCGGCTGGCCTGGGGGGCGATGACCCGGATCGTGGACGAGGGGCAGGCGGGGCTGATCGTGGGGTGCTCGTCCTTCCGGGGGGCCGGGTGGGAGGCGCACCGGGCCGGGCTTTCCCTGCTGGCGGCGGAGTTCGTCGGACCCGCCGGGCATCTGCCGGGGCGGAAGGCTGCCGAGGTGGTGGCGTATCCGGGGCTGGTCGGGCCGGTGGTGGACCGGCGGGCGGCGCTTGCCGGACTGCCGCCCCTCTTGCGGACCTATCTGGGGATGGGGGGCTGGGTCAGCGACCATGCAGTGGCGGACCGGGACCTGGACACCCTTCACGTCTTCACCTGCGTCGAGGTGGACCGGGTGCCGCCTGCGCGGGCTGCAAGCTTGCGGGCGGTGGCGGGGTAGGTGCCCACGCGTGGGCAGGAGTTCGCGGTGAGGCATTTCAATGGGTTGGGTGTGGGCTTTCATGTGGCGTTAACCTTGCGGCGATCGTTCAACCGCCGCCGTGTATCGCCTTGATCGCAGCACCGATGGCGTAGGCCTCGGCCTCGACCGCGGCATTGTCCCGGACGTAGCGGCGGGAGAACTCCAGCAGGCCCCAGGTCTGGAACTGTTCGACATGCTTCACCTCATGACCCCAGAGGGCGATGTCGGTCCTGGCGTCCCCGGCGTTGCGGAAGATGATCGTGTCGATGGCGGTGACGGCGGTGGCCTCGCCGTAGCGCATGGCGAGGGACTGGACGCTGCCGTCCTCGGCCACGCCGACGCGGTATTCGATGCTGTCGAGAAGGTCGGCGGGATACCAGGCGAGGAGGGCATCGCGGATCTGCGGCGGCATCGGTTCGGTGCCCTGTTCCCAGGCGGCATCGCGGGAGGCGACGAGGGCATTGGCCAGCGACGCGGCGGCGATCTCGATGCCGGTCTCGTAGGCGGCGCTGGGGTCGAGGAGGGTCTGGGCTTGCGGAGGCATCGCGGTCAGGGCCGCGACGAAAGCGATAAGCGGGGCCGGGCCTGAGCGCATGGGCGTCACGGTGCCAAGGTTGGCATCAAGGTTCAACCGGGCGCGCCCGCAGGTGACGCAAAGGTGAGCGTCGCGCGGGTGGGCAGGCCAGTCAGATGGAGCGCGTGCCGCGCGAAGACCTTTTGTCTCGCGGTTTTGCGTGAAGGACGCAAAGCCGCTCGGCCGCGACATGGTTTGCTCGAACCCGTGGCGCAAACCCTGTCGCGCCTCCGGCGGGGATATTTGGGCCAATGTGAAAGGCTGGCCGGGTGGGCCGGTCAAGCGGGCAGGCCCGCCGAGGTCAGGCCTGTGGGGTCAGGCCCTGCCGCGACGGCCACCCCGCCGCCCACCGGCGGCCTGGGAGGCTGCGGCGGAAGCGTCGGCGAAAGTGAGGCCGCCTTCGACGGCTTCCAGCACCTTGGCGAAGCGGATCCATTCGCCGCCGTTCGCGTCGTGATTCATCAGGAAGTTCGCGGCGCGGATCGCCTCCATCTCCTGCTGGCGGACGGGGTTCATGATCGCCGAGGTCATGCCCGCGCCGATGGCCATCGGCAGGAAGGCCCCGTTGATGCCGTGGCGGTGCGGCAGGCCGAAGGAGATGTTCGAGGCGCCGCAGGTGGTGTTGACGCCCAGCTCCTCACGCAACCGGCGGACAAGGGTGAAGACCTGCTGACCTGCGCTGGCCATGGCACCCACTGGCATCACGAGCGGATCGACGACGATGTCATGCGCGGGGATGCCGAAATCGGCGGCGCGGCTCACGATCTTCCTTGCCACGGCAAAGCGGACATCGGGGTCGGGCGAGATGCCGGTGTCGTCATTCGAGATCGCGACGACGGGGACGTTGTATTTCTTGACCAGGGGCAGGACGAGTTCGAGGCGTTCCTCTTCCCCGGTGACCGAGTTCAGGAGCGGGCGGCCTTCGCAGGCCTTGAGACCCGCCTCCAGCGCGCCGGGGACCGACGAGTCGATGCAGAGGGGGACGTCGACCGTCTGCTGGACGATCTCGATCAACTGCTTCATCAGCGGCGGCTCGACGAAGTTGTTGTCGGCGTAGCGCGGGTCCTTGGCCATCATGTTGGTGAAGACCGCACCGGAGTTGATGTCGAGGACGGTGGCCCCGCAGGCGACCTGTTCGAGCGCGTCCTTGATCACGGTCTCGAAATTGCCCGCTTCCAGTTCGGCGGCAAGCTTCTTGCGGCCGGTCGGGTTGATGCGTTCGCCGATCACGCAGAAGGGCTCGTCAAAGCCGATGATCACGGTTTTCGTTCTGGATTCAACGACAGTGCGGGTCATTCCTGAAGTTCTTTCTTAAGCGGTGGCGGAGGCCGGGACGCCCGATGCGCCGCCGTTTTCGGTGACCCACTGGGCGTTGGTCTTGATGCCGCCCAAGGGGAAGAAGTGGACCTGTTCGATGCCGAAACCGGGGGTCGCGGCCTTGTGGGCGGCGAGGCCTTCGAGAACTTCGGTCGGCTCGTAGGGCAGGAGAAGCTTGGTCACGTCCATCGCGCGTTTCTGCAGGACGCGCAAGCTGGGGCCGACGCCGCAGGCGATGGCGAACTTGATCAGGGTCTGGAGTTTCGCGGGACCGGCGATGCCGATGTGGATCGGGAGACTGATCCCTTCGGCGGCGAGGCGATTGGCCCAGGCGATCACCGGGTCGGCCTCGAAGCAGAACTGGGTGGCGATGGCCATCTCGGCGTCGGAGCGGTCGGCGAAGGCCTGCTTCCACTTCAGCGCTTGCAGCACGATGGCATCGCCGCCGTCCTTGTCGATGTCGCGGTTCCCCTCGGGGTGGCCCGCGACGTGGAGGCGTTTGAAGCCGTCGAACAGACCGGTCTCGATCATCTGCATCGACGAGTCGAAATCGCCCGCCGGGGTGTTGACGCCACCGCCGAGGAGGAGGGCTTGCGTCACGTTCGCCTCGCCCCGGTAGCGGGCGATCCAGTCGGCGAGGGTGGCGCGGTCCGGGATGATCCGGGCCGGGAAGTGGGGCATGACGTCAAAGCCTTCGCCGTTGATCCGGCGGGCGGTGGCGACCATGTCCTCGATCGGGGTGCCCTCGATATGGGCGATGTAGACCCGGGTGCCTTTCGGCAGGAGGACGCGGAAATCTTCCACCTTCTCGGCAGTGCGGGGCATCACCTCGATCGAATAGCCCTTGAGGAAGCCCTCGAGCGACCCGGTGGCGGGGGCGGCTTCTTCTTTCCGGCGGAAGTTGAACAGGGCCATCACGGTCTCCTTCAGGGTCATGCGGGATCAGGCTTTCGCCCAGCCTTCCGAATCGATCAGCGATTTCAGCCGTTGCGGGTCGAACTCGGCTTCCAGTTTCGCGGCAAAGTCGGCGGCGATGGTGTCGGGTTCGCCTTCGATGTCGGCGACCTGCGCTTTGCGCCATTCGGCGAGGTAGCTGTCGGTGTCGCGCGCGCCGACCTTCATCGCGCAGCGGTCGATGGCCTGTTCGAAACGTTCGGTCAGTTGCACCTTGGAGCCGCGCCGGCCCTTGCCGACGATGACCTGGGCCGGGATGTCGCGCCAGTAGACGACGGTGACTTCGGCCATGATCGCTGATTCCCCTGCGCTTGCTTGCCCTGAGTGATAGTCGCCCGATCCCGACAGGCAGTGTCGGTTTTCGACATGGCGAGGGCGGGATGCGACCCCGCCTGCCACGCGCCGGACATAGCATGGCGATCCTGCCGGGGCGACAGGGGAGAGCTGGAAAAATCCTCATGCAGAACATGCGGCTCGTTCGGTTCGGGCGGCGCGTCCGCGAAGCGCGCTTGCGCCGTTCCGGGATCGCGATTACCCTGACGGCAACCACAGATGGAGGGCGGTCATGACGCCCGAGCGTCCCCGTAGGGCGGACGCGACCGACGCGCAGGTCGAGACGGATCAGCCTGTTTCCCGCGCAGAGGAGCCGTCAGCCCTGCCAGACCCCGGGTCGGTGCCGCTTTACGCGGCGCTCGATCTCGGGACGAACAGTTGCCGGATGCTGATTGCCCAGCCGCTGGGCAGTCAGTTCGCGATTGTCGACAGCTTCTCGAAATCGGTGCAGCTGGGCGTGGGGCTTGAAGCTTCGGGACGGCTGAGCCGGTCGTCGATGGGGCGGACGATCCAGGCGCTGCGGATCTGCGAGAAGAAGATCGAGAAGCACGGCGTGCGCCGGATGCGGCTGGTGGCGACCGAGGCATGCCGGAGGGCGCGGAACGCCAGGGACTTCATCCGGCAGGTGCGGCGCGAGACGGGGCTGAACCTGGAGATCATCGCGCCGGAGGAAGAGGCGCGGCTGGCGGTGATCTCCTGCGCGCCGCTGGTCAACCCGTCCACCGAGCAGCTTCTGGTGGTCGATATCGGCGGGGGATCGACGGAGCTGGTGTGGATCGACCTGAGCGCGGTGGCGCCGGGAGATCGGCCGCGGGCGATCATGCGGCTGCACATGGGGTTTCACGCGCAGGGCGAAGGGGCGGTGGCGCGGGTGGTGGACTGGATTTCCGTGCCCTTGGGCGTGGCGACGCTGAAGGACCAGTTCATCGATGTCGACGACGATGCCGCCCGGTTCGCGCTGATGAGCTGGTTCTTCGAGGAGAACCTGTCGAGTTTCAGCCCCTACAATGCCGAGAATGCGCGGGAGGGGTTCCAGATCATCGGGACCAGCGGCACGGTGACGACGGTCGCGGCAAGCTTCCTGAACCTCAGGCGCTATGACCGGACCAAGGTCGACGGGCTGCAGATGACGAGCGACCAGATCGACCTGGTGATCCGCGAGTACCTGGAGCTTGGCCCGGAGGGTCGCCGGACCGATCCGCGGATCGGGCGCGACCGGCACACGCTGATCATGTCCGGGGCGGCGATCCTGCAGGCGCTGATGCGGATCTGGCCGACGGACCGCTTGTCGGTGGCGGACCGGGGGCTTAGGGAGGGGCTTCTCTACGCGCAGATGAGCGCGGATGGCGTGCTGGCGGACGGGCCCTATACATGACGGAAAAACCAGGCTCGGGAAAAGCGACCTCAGGGCGCGGCCAGCGCGAATTGCGGGTCCGGGTGAAGACCGCGAAGGGGCGGAAGCTTTCCTCGACACTGTGGCTGGAGCGGCAGCTGAACGACCCCTACGTGCAGAAAGCCAGGCGCGAGGGCTATCGCGGGCGGGCGGCGTACAAGATCATCGAGCTGGATGACCGCTACGGGTTCCTGAAACCGGGCGCGCGGGTGGTCGACCTTGGCTATGCGCCGGGCGGCTGGGCGCAGGTGGCGGTGGTGCGGGTGAACGCGCTGGGTCAGACCCCGAAGAAGCCGGTCGGTACCGTGCTCGGGATCGACCTGCAGGAGGTGGAGCCGATTGCCGGGGCCGAGCTTCACCAGCTGGATTTCCTCGCCGATGATGCCGATGAGAAAGTGAAGGGCTGGCTCGGGGGGCGGGCCGATGTGGTGATGTCGGACATGGCGGCGGCGGCGTCGGGGCACAAGGCGACCGATCATCTGCGGATCGTGGCCCTGGTCGAGGCGGCGCTGGCCTTCGCCTTCGACGTGCTGGAGGACGGCGGGACCTTTGTGGCGAAGGTGCTGGCAGGCGGGGCCGAGAACGAGATGCAGGCGCTGCTGAAGCGCAACTTCCGCAAGGTGGCGAACGTGAAGCCGCCGGCCAGCCGGGCCGACAGTTCGGAAAAGTTCGTGGTGGCGATGGGGTTCCGGGGCCGCGAGATCGTGGACGGGGCGCCGGAGGCCTGACAGTACATTCTCGTTCGCCTCCGGCATTTCGTCAGGAGGCGAGCGAAGCGCCGTCGAAGATGGGCGATGAGCGGGTCGATCCCGTAGAGACGAAAAAGGCGCCCGAAGGCGCCCTGTTTCGGAAAGCTCGCGGCGATCAGCCGCCCCAGCTGCGGACCGGGCCGCAATCCATGTGGACGAAGTTCGACCGGGAATACTTGCCGACGCCGCCCGAAGCGCAGGCCGCTGCCGCCTTGGCCATCTGACCCACGGTACGCGACTGCAGCCGAAGGTCGGCGGCCTGCCCCTTCATGTGCAGGGAGTTTTTCGCCACGCCGCGCGATCTTGACCGCAACATGGCATTGGTCGCGGGCGAGCGGTAGCCGGACAGGAGCATGTAGGGTTCGGAGGCATCCATCAGACGATGCGCGGCCGCCATGATGTCGATATTGCGCGGGTCGATCTCGATCCGTTCGTCCGAGCGCCAGTCGCGCATGAAGGCGTTGATTTCCTTGAGAACTTCCGGAATGTATTCGCCTTCGACCCAGTAGATCGTGTCGATCGCCTCACCGGTGCGACCGGAATACATCCGGATTCTGCGAATGTCGCCTGCCCCTTTGAGCATGCTGAACGCGTTGGAGTACGTGGGCGCAGCCACCACCGCAGTTGCCGCAAACGCACCAAGCAGGCCGCGCCGCGTGACGCCCGTCATCCGATTGTCCGTCATTCTAACGTCTGTCCCCGTGCTGTCTTCGACTGCCGATGCGCAGCTTCTCGTGCGACTTCTTCCCCAAGTGCCCGGTTGTTATGGCACAAGTCGAATCGAAGCCCAAGCGCCGATTGTCCACGTGGGGGGAAGCACAACCTCAATCGGCAAATTTTTGCTGAACGCGGCTGAAATCTGGTCAGTGTGGTCAAACTGCATCGCTGGCGACGACGACTGTTGCCTTTGGGGACACAGTCTGGCGACAGGCATGGGCCCGGCTCGCTGGTGAACGGACAGGTTTTGCTGATGTGCGAAAAGCGACCGAACCGGGCGCAAGGCCTTGAATTTGGCGGACGGAACGCGTTTTCCTTTTGTGCGTGGCCGGTCTGCGGGAACGCTTGCGGTGTCGATTGTTCTGGCTGGCAGGTTGGCCGCTGCCCTGGTCCCGGTGCCGCCGCTCGCGTCGCGGGCAACGGCGCAGATGACGGCCTTCAGCCAGTCGCCTGCCGAGAGCGCCGCGCCGGAGGAGGCCATCGCGGAACGCTGGCCGCGTCGCGGCGCTGTGGCAGGCGCTGCAGGCTGCCGGGGTGGAACTGGCAGGCGTTCAGGGGTAGAGCTTTCCCTGACGACAGCCGGGGGAGCCATGGTCCACAGGATCCGCGACATCGCAGTGGCGCTTGGCGCCGAGGCCGAAGGTGACCTTGACCTGACGGTCCGGGGCGCGGCCGAGCCTGCGGCAGCGGGGCCGGAACAGCTGGCGCTGGCGATGGACCCGCGCTACGGCGAGGGGATCGCGCGGGGCCGGGCGCTGGCGGCGGTGGTCTGGCCGGGGGCGGACTGGCGGGGAATGGGCCTCAAGGCCGCGATCTTCGCGCCACGCGGACGGCTGGCGATGGCCGGGCTGACGCGGCTGATGGACTTGGGGCCTGCGATTGCGGCCGGAGTGCATCCGCTGGCGGTGGTGGACCCGTCAGCACGTCTGGGTGAGGGGGCTGCGGTCGGGCCGTTTGTGGTGATCGGAGCGGGTGTCGAAATCGGACCCGGCGCGCGGATCGCCAGCCATGTGTCGATTGCGCGCGGATCGGGCGCGATGCGCTGATCCTGCAGGGCGCGCGGATCGGGGCGCGGGTCACCATCGGCCACCGGTTCATCTGCCAGCCGGGCGCGGTGATCGGCGCGGACGGGTTTTCCTTCGTCACGCCGGAAAAGTCGGGGGTCGAGGAGATTCGCGAGACTTTGGGCTCTCGTGCCGAGATCAGGGACCAGAGCTGGACCCGGATACATTCGCTGGGCGCGGTCACCATCGGGGATGACGTGGAAATTGGCGCGAATGTCTGCATCGACCGAGGCACGATCCGGGACACGGTGATCGGGTCGGGGACCAAGGTCGACAACCTGGTCCATATCGGCCACAACGTGCAGGTGGGCCGCGATTGCCTTCTGTGCGGGCAGGTCGGCATCGCCGGATCAGCGCGGATCGGCGACCGGGTGGTGCTGGGCGGGCAGTGCGGGGTCAACGACAACATCTTTGTCGGCGACGACGTGATCTGCGGCGGGGCCACGAAGATCTTCACCAATGCCCCGGCGGGCCGGGTGCTGCTGGGCTATCCAGCGGTGAAGATGGAAACGCATGTCGAGATGCAGAAGGCGCTGCGCCGGCTGCCAAGGCTGGCCGCGCGGGTGGCGGCGCTGGAAAAGCCGGAGCGCGGATGATGCGGGCCGAGATCGAGGCAGCGGTGATCGCGATCCTGGCCCGTCAGCTGCTGCTGCCCGCGTCCGAGATCGCGCCGGATGCGCGGGTGGATGACCTGGGGCTCGACAGTCTGGGCAAGGTCGAGGCGATCTTCGCGCTGGAGGAACGGTTCGACATTTCGGTGCCGTTCAACGCCAACGAACCCGACCAGCCGGATTTCGACTTCTCCAGCGTCCCGAGCATCGTGGCTGGCGTCGAGCGCCTGATCGCCGGAGCGGCATGAGGCGGGTCGTTGTCACCGGCATCGGGACGGTGAACGCGCTGGCCCATGACGTGCCGGGAACCTTTGCGGCCTTCCGCGACGGGCGCACCGGGATCGGACCTTTGGGATTTCGGGATGCGGACCGGCTGTCGATCCGGATCGGGGCCGAGGTGCGGGACTGGCAGCCCGACCAGCATTTCTCGGCGCGTGAACTGCCGCTTTACGACCGGGTCACGCAATACGCGCTGGTCGCCGGGGCCGAAGCGGTGGCGATGGCCGGGTTGCCGCCGGGGATCGGGCCGCGGGGCGGGGTAATCCTTGGGACGGCGGCGGGGGGTATCCAGACCTGGGAGGACAGCTACCGCGCGGTCTTCGCCGAGGGGAAATCCCGCGTCTCGCCGCTGGTCGTGCCGCGGCTGATGCACAACGCCCCGGCCTCGCATCTGTCGATCCGCTATGGCCTGCAGGGTCCGGTCCTGACCGTGTCCTCGGCCTGCGCCAGCGCAAACCATGCCATGGGGCTGGCGCTGCTGCAGATCCGGCTGGGCGTCGCGGATGTGATGCTGACCGGCGGGGCCGAAGCGATGCTGTGCTTCGGCGGAGTCAAGGCCTGGGAGGGGTTGCGGCTTCTGGCCCCGGACACCTGCCGCCCGTTCAGCCTGGGCCGCAAGGGTATGGTGATCGGCGACGGGGCCGGGGTGCTGGTCTTCGAGGCCGAGGATCATGCGCGGGCGCGCGGCGCGCAGGTTATGGCCGAAGTGGCAGGGTTCGGCATGACGGCGGATGCGGGCGACATCCTGGCCCCGAGGTCCGAAGGGGCGGTACGGGCGATGCGGGCCGCGCTGGCGGATGCGGACCTGTCGCCTGCAGCGATCGGCCATATCAACGCGCATGGCACCGGGACGCTGGCGAACGACCGGTCGGAAAGTGCGGCGATCCGGACGGTGTTCGGGGAGAGCGCCCCTCCGGTATCGTCGACCAAGGCGATGCACGGCCATGCGATCGGGGCAACCGGCGCGCTGGAGGCCATCGCCTGTATCCAGACCCTGACCGAGGGCATCCTGCAACCGACGCCTGGCTTTCTGGCCGCCGATCCCGACTGCGCGCTGGATCTGGTCGTGGACGCAGCCCGCGAGGGCAGGGTTGAGGCGGTCCTGTCGAACGCCTTTGCCTTCGGCGGGCTGAATGCGGTTCTGGCGTTTCGCCGGGGGTGATGCGCGCGCGGCCGGCCCCGTCAACCGGCCACGCTTGGCAGGGGTGCTGACTGTTACTCTTTCGGGGCCTCTTCGGCCGTGGCTGCGCCTTCGGTCGCACCGGCAGCTGTCGCCGCTGCGTCGGCCTTGTCATTGGCCGCGATCACCGCATCAAACCCGGCGGTGAAGCCCTTGAGCGACATGGTCAGTTCGACCTTCTGGTCGGGCGCCACGAACGGCACGATGGTCAGGACGGCATTGGCACCTTTCTTCATCTGATCGACTTCCTCGTCGGTAAAGCCGATCCGCGCGATGCAGCCGATCTGGGTGCAGAAGGTGAAGGGATAGACCTTGCCCTTGTCCGCGTCGACCTGCATGGACATTCCGGCCGGCAGCAGAGTTTCAAGCGGGGCGATGAACGTGGCACCCGCGACGGCCGGGCCCTCGCTGCCTGCGGGAAGGTTGAACATGGTGAACTCGGCGACCGAGTTGCCGTCCTTGTCCTTGAGCAGAAGGTAGAGCTGGCAGGGGTCGATCCCGGTCTCGGTCCGCACGCAGCGCTGTTCCCAGGCCTCGAAACTGGCCGCGGTATAGGTGCTGCCGATGCCGTCCTCGGCCCCGACTTCCTTGCCCAGCGACAGGTTGTCGATGGTCGGTGCGTCTGCGCCTGTCCCCTCGGCTTCCGTGGCCGGAGCCTCATCGGTCGTCTGCGCCGCCAGCGGCGCTGCAGCCAGCGCGAGGATCAGGGCGATCGCGGTGCTCGTGGTCTTTGCCATCTTCGACATGTCCTTTGGTCGGTCGATTTCTGCCGGGTCTCTAGCATGCGGTCCGGCCCGAGTCAGGTGTGAAAAACCCGCTTGGCGCGGTTCTGCTTGCAAGGTCGGAGCAGAATGAGAAAGGGCCGGTAGAACCGGCCCTTTCCATAACTTGTTTTTGCTCCCTGTCGGACTGGCCGACTTCATGGGCAGGGACGCTACGGCGGAAAGCGCAAGCCGTCAACGGGTTCTTTTGCGGAACGCGGCAGAAAAAAACCGCGCCTTTTCAAGGGCGCGGCCAGTCAACAGGGAGTAAGTCACCGTCAGAGCCGCATGATGCAGCCGTCCGACGAGATGAGTCTGGCAGATCGAAGTTAACACTGTATGTTTGCCGAGGTCGGTATCAGGACGCGGGCCGGATGGATGGCTCGCCTTCAGGTTGTAAGGGGCGGACGTGGCAGATCATACTGGTGGGGCGGAGAGCATTTTTGTCGGTGGCGGAGGCGAGGGCTACGGGCTGCCGCAGAGCCTGCTCTTGAAATTCGGGAACCGGCACGGGCTGATCGCGGGGGCGACGGGCACCGGCAAGACGGTGACGCTGCAAATCCTGGCCGAAGGATTTTCGGCGGCAGGTGTGCCGGTCTTCATGGCCGATGTGAAGGGTGATCTGGCGGGGCTGGCGGCCTCGGGTTCGCCGACCCACAAGCTGCACGAGGCTTTCACCAAGCGGTCGGCCCAGATCGGGCTGGACCTGCAGTATCGCGCCTTTCCGGTGATCTTCTGGGACCTCTTCGGCGAGAAGGGCCATCCGGTGCGCGCCACCGTGGACGAAATGGGGCCGCTGCTTCTGTCGCGGCTGCTGGAGTTGTCGGAACCGCAGGAGGGCGTGCTGAATGTCGCTTTCCGGCTGTCGGACGAGGAACAGCTGCCGCTTCTGGACCTGAAGGACCTGCAGGCGCTTCTGACCTTCGTCGCCGAGAATGCCGACGCGATGTCATCGCGCTTTGGTCTGGTGTCCAAGGAGTCGGTCGGTGCGATCCAGCGCCGTCTTCTGGTCCTGGAGAACGAGGGCGGGGCGGCACTCTTCGGCGAACCGGCGCTGGACCTCGCCGACCTGATGACGGTGGACGGCTCGGGGGCGGGGCGGATCAGCATCCTTGCGGCGGACCGGCTGATGAATTCGCCACGGCTCTACGCGACCTTCCTGTTGTGGCTGTTGTCGGAGCTGTTCGAACTTCTGCCCGAGGTGGGTGACCCGGACAAACCGAAGCTGGTCTTCTTCTTCGACGAGGCGCATCTTCTGTTCACAGACGCGCCCAAGGCACTGATTTCCAAGGTGGAACAGGTGGCGCGGCTGATCCGGTCGAAGGGCGTGGGGGTGTATTTCATCACCCAGAACCCGGCGGATGTGCCCGATACGATCCTGGGGCAGCTTGGCAACCGGGTGCAACATGCGCTGCGGGCCTTCACGGCGAAGGACCAGAAGGATCTGGCAAAGGCGGCCGAGACCTACCGGCCGAACCCGCGCTTCAGGATCGACGAGGCGATCCGCGATGTGGGCACGGGCGAGGCGGTGACCTCGCTTCTGGAAGCCAAGGGCGTGCCGGGGATCGCCGAACGCACCCTGGTCCGCCCGCCGTCAAGCCAGTTGGGGCCGCTTGACCCGGCGGCGCGGGCAGCGGTGGTGGCGGGCTCGCCGGTCAAGGGGAAATACGACCAGCCGCTCGACCGGGACAGCGCCTGGGAGAAGCTGCGGGCGCGGTCCGAAACCGCCGCCCGCGACGCCGCGGACCTGGAGGCGCGGCAGGCCGAGGAGAAGCGCGAGTTCGAGCGCGCGCGGCGCTATGATGCCGATGGCTATGGCGCGGACAAGCCGAAACGCAGCACCGCCGGGGGGCGGTCGGATTCCATCGGCACAGCTTTCGCGAAAAGCTTTGCGCGGCAACTGGGCACGCGGTCGGGACAGGCCCTGGTGCGGGGGATCCTCGGCTCGATCTTCGGGAAGCGCTAGGCGAAGGGCGTTGAGAACGGCGAAGCAAGCGTTATGGTCGCCCGGAACCGGGAGGAAATGACGATGAAACGGTCACGCATCAACGACATCATGCGGGCGGCGGATGACCTGATCCGCCACCACGGTTTTGTCCTGCCGCCCTTTGCCAACTGGTCGCCCGCTGCGTTCAAGGCGCGGACGGACGTGCGCGCGTTCATAGACGCGCGCTGCGGTTG
>JBIJDO010000086.1:0-9097 GCA_044344105.1 Tabrizicola sp. | reverse complement strand
GCAGGATATCAAGTCTCTGCAACCAGAAGCTAAAGTCATCCTGGCCGACCTCTCGCGCGACGGTGACTGTCGCGATGCCGTTGCCAAAGCGCGTGCCGCCTTCGGGCGGATCGACGGGCTGGTGAACAACGCTGGCACCAATGACGGCGTCGGTCTCGACGCCGGACCCGAGGCGTTCCGGACCTCGCTGAACCAGAACCTCGTCCACTACTACACGCTGGCGCATCTCTTGCAGGACGACCTGAAGGCCGCACGGGGGGCCATCGTCAACATCGCCTCGAAGACGGCGCTGACCGGTCAGGGATCGACCTCGGCCTATGTTGCCGCCAAAGCGGCGCAGCTTGGCCTGACGCGGGAATGGGCGGCGGCGCTGGCACCCCATGGCGTGCGGGTCAATGCGGTCATCCCGGCCGAAGTGATGACGCCGATGTATCGCAACTGGCTGGACACCTTCGACGATCCGGCGGCGCAGGAGGCGCTGATCACCGCACGGATCCCCTTGGGCAACCGGATGACCACCGACGAAGAGATTGCCGCAACCGTGGTGTTCCTGCTGTCACCGAAGGCCGGGCATACGACGGGTCAGTGGCTGTTCGTCGACGGTGGTTACGTGCATCTGGACCGGGCCCTCGGCCGCTAGGCACGGCACCGCGGCGCCTACCGGCCCGCAGGGGATGTTTCCGCTTGACCCCGCCCCCGCCCCTGTCAAAAGAACCGCATGGCCACCGGAACCCTGACCATCGACCTTGATGCCGTCGCCGCCAACTGGCGCGCGCTGGACCGTCTGTCCGGACCGGACGTGCAGACCGCCGCCGTCGTCAAGGCCGATGCCTATGGCCTGGGCGTGGCCCGCGTCGCACGCGCGCTGGCCGGTGCAGGGGCGCGGCGGTTCTTCGTCGCCAGTGCCGAAGAAGGGGCCACCTTGCGGCAGGTGCTGGGGCCGGGACCGCAGATCGCCGTCCTTGGCGGTCACATGTCCGGCGACACCGAGATGATCCAGGATCTTGACCTGACGCCGATGCTGAACAGCCTGGAGCAGATCACCCGGCATCTGGAGGCGCTGCCCGGCCATCCGTTCGGCGTGCAGCTGGATACGGGCATGAACCGGCTGGGCGTGGAGCCGTTGGAGTGGCAGGCCGTCGCCCCGATCCTGGTCGAGGCCGGGCCGGAACTGCTGATGAGCCACCTCGCCTGCGCCGACGACCCGGATCACCCGGCCAACGAAACCCAGTTGCAGACCTTTCTTGACATGACCGACGGCACCGGCCTGCCGCGCAGTCTGTCGGCGACGGGTGGCATCCTTCTGGGATCACGCTACCATTTCGACCTGACCCGCCCGGGCGTCGGGCTTTACGGTGGATTGCCGTATGAAGCGGCGCTCCCGGTGCTGCGCCTGTCGCTGCCGGTGATCCAGACCCGCCCGGTCGAAGCGGGCGAGACCGTCGGCTATGGCGGCAGCTGGACGGCCTTGACCGCATCGGTGATCGCGACCCTGGCGGGCGGCTATGCCGATGGCCTGCCCCGGAGCCTGTCGGGCAAGGCGACGCTTTGGGACGGCGACACCCCCTGCCCGCTGGTCGGCCGCGTCTCGATGGACCTGATCACCGTCGACATCACGCATCTGGCCGAAGTCCCGAAGGCGCTGGACATCATCGGCCCGAACCAGCCGGTCGATGCCCTGGCCGACATCGGCGGCACCATCGGCTACGAGCTTCTGACCGCGCTTGGGCCAAGATACACCCGCCGCTATCAGGAACGTCCCGCATGATTGCCGCAAGCCTGGGAGGCATCGGGCGTCCGGTGCTGCAGGCGATTGCCGCCACGGGGCGGGTGGTACTCTTTGCCGGTGCTGTTCTGGGGCACATCCTGCGGCCTCCGTTGTATCTGCGGGAGCTTGGGCAGCAGTTTCTGCAGATCGGCTGGTTTTCCCTGCCGGTCGTCGGCCTGACGGCGATCTTCACCGGGGGCGCGCTCGCCCTGCAGATCTATGCCGGCGGATCGCGCTTCAACGCCGAGGCGGTGGTGCCCTCGATCGTGGCCATCGGCATGACACGCGAGCTTGGCCCGGTGCTGGGTGGGCTGATGGTGGCCGCACGGGTGGCAAGTTCAATCGCCGCCGAGATCGGCACGATGAAGGTGACCGAGCAGATCGACGCGCTGGTGACCCTGTCCACCAACCCGTTGAAATACCTTGCCGTTCCGCGTGTGCTGGCGGCAACCCTGTCGATGCCGGTGCTGGTCGCGGTGGGCGACGCCATCGGCATCATGGGCGGATGGCTGGTCGGGATCACCCGGCTTGACTTCAACTCGGCGGCCTATCTGCAGAATACGGCAGATTTCCTGCAGGTCTGGGATGTGGGCTCGGGCCTGGTGAAAGGGGCGGTCTTCGGCTTCATCGTGGCGCTGATGGGGTGCTATCACGGGATGAATTCAGCGCGGGGCGCGCAGGGCGTGGGGGCGGCGACGAAAGCGGCGGTGGTGTCGGCATCGGTGCTGATCCTGGCGGCAAACTACGTGCTGACCGAAGTGTTCTTCACCTCATGATCACGCTTGCAGGGGTCCATAAGCGGTTCGGAGAGAACCGGGTGCTGCAGGGGGTGGACCTGACCATCCCGAAGGCGACCTCGATGGTGATCATCGGCGGGTCGGGGACGGGAAAGTCTGTGCTTCTGAAATGCGTCCTGGGCCTCGTGCGTCCCGATCAGGGCGCGATCACGCTGGACGGGCAGGACGTGACAAAGGGCGACCGCGATGCCTTTCTGGCGCGGTTCGGGATGCTGTTCCAGGGCGGGGCGCTGTTCGATTCGCTGAAGGTCTGGGAGAATGTCGCCTTTCGCCTGCTGCGCGGCGCGAAGGCGCTGACAAAGCCGCAGGCCCGCGAGGTGGCGGTGGAAAAGCTGCGCCGCGTCGGGTTGAAGCCCGAGGTCGCCGATCTTTTCCCGGCCGAGCTGTCGGGCGGCATGCAGAAGCGCGTCGGCCTCGCCCGCGCCATCGCGGCAGAGCCCGAGATCATCTTCTTCGACGAACCCACGACCGGCCTTGACCCGATCATGGCCGGCGTCATCAACGACCTGATCCGCGAGATCGTGGTCGAAATGGGCGTGACCGCGATGACGATCACCCACGACATGTCCTCGGTCCGGGCGATTGCCGACCACGTGGCGATGCTGCACGGCGGGGTGATCCGCTGGACCGGGCCGGTCGGGGAAATGGACGCCACGCCCGACCCTTACGTGCAGCAGTTCATTCACGGGCGGGCGGATGGTCCGATCGCGAGCGTGCGATGACCCTAAAGCTTCTCAACCTCGCGCTCCTCATCCTTTTCCCCATCGCGTGGTTCGCCCCTCTCCTTCGCGCGGCCTTGCTGCCGATCTTCGGGATGGACGAGATTTCTGTCATCACCGGGCTGCAATCCTTGTGGGACTCCGACGCGGCGCTGGCGCTGGCGGTCACGTTCCTGGCGATCTTCGCGCCCTATGCCAAGACCATCGGCCTGGCGCTTCTGCACTGGGACCTTCTCAGCCCCAAGACCCGGCCGGTGCTGGACATCCTGGGAAAACTCGCCATGGCCGACGTCTTCCTGATCGCGCTTTACATCGTGATCGTGAAGGGCGCGGGCTATGTCACGATCGAGACGGCCTGGGGCCTTTACCTCTTCACCGGCTGCATCCTGGCGCAGGTCCTCGTATCCTGGAAATCTAATCCGGCTGCCTGAGCGGAGCGCACCCCGGATTCCCTCTGCCGGGAATACCCGCAGACGTCGCTGAAGATTTGTGTCGCCGCATCGCCTTGATACTGCCCAAAAGTCCCGGCACTGTCGCCCGCGATGAAACAGATCGCCTCCTTCTCCTGCACTGTCTGCGGTGCCGCCTATCGCAAATGGGCCGGCAAATGCGACGCCTGCGGCGGCTGGAACACGATCGTCGAAGAGGCCCCGCTGTCATCGGGACCCAAGGCGCTGGGGGCGAAGGGCCGGACCATCCCGCTCAGCGACCTCGCGACCGAAGAGGCCCCGCCGCCCCGTGCAGCGTCGGGCATCGACGAGCTGGACCGGGTGCTGGGTGGCGGCCTGGTCCCGGCCTCGGCCATCCTGGTCGGCGGCGACCCCGGCATCGGCAAGTCCACGCTTCTGTTGCAGACCGCCGCAAGTTTCGCCCGCAAGGGGCTGAAATGCCTTTATATCTCGGGCGAGGAGGCCTCGGCGCAGGTGCGGATGCGCGCGCTGCGGCTGGGTCTGACGGACGCCAATGTCCAGCTTGGGGCCGAAACCAACCTTCGCGACATCCTGACCACGCTGGATGCGGAACGCCCCGCCTTGGCGATCATCGATTCGATCCAGACCATGTGGCTGGATCAGGTCGAGGCCGCGCCCGGTTCCGTCTCTCAGGTCCGCGCCGCCGCGCATGAGCTTGTCACTTTCGCCAAGCGGCGCGGGGTCGCGGTGATCCTTGTCGGTCATGTGACGAAGGACGGCCAGATCGCCGGTCCCCGCGTGGTCGAACACATGGTCGACACCGTGCTGTACTTCGAAGGCGAGCGTGGCCACCAGTTCCGCATCCTGCGCGCCGTGAAGAACCGCTTCGGCCCGGCGGACGAAATCGGGGTGTTCGAGATGACCGGTGGCGGGCTGGCCGAGGTGCCGAACCCCTCGGCGCTGTTCCTGGCAAACCGCGACCATCCCGCGCCGGGTTCTGCGGTCTTCGCAGGCATCGAGGGGACGCGACCCGTCCTGACCGAGATCCAGGCGCTTGTCGCCCCGTCCACCCTTGCCAGCCCGCGCCGCACGGTCGTCGGCCTGGACAGCGGTCGGGTGTCCACCATCCTTGCGGTCCTTGAAGCGCGCTGCGGCATCCCGTTTGCGGGTCTGGACGTGTTCCTGAACGTCGCGGGCGGCCTTCGCGTCAGCGAACCCGCCGCCGATCTTGCGGTGGCCGGGGCGCTTCTTTCGGCGCGCGAAGATGTGGCGATCCCGCCCGACATGGTGCTTTTCGGCGAAATCAGCCTGTCCGGCGCGCTTCGCCCGGTCAGCCAGACCGAAAACAGGTTGAAAGAAGCCTCGAAACTTGGTTTCTCACAGGCGACCGTGCCGACCCATTCGAAGATCGAAGGGGCGGCAAGCCTGACGGTGCGGCAGATGCCGGACCTGACGGCGTTTGTGGGCGACATGTTCGGGGCGGGATAAGCTCTTGGATCAAAGACGGGAATGGGGACGTAATCGATGGAAAACCTGACCGCAGTCGACGGTGGCGCGGCACTGATCGTGATCATATCCGCCATTCTCGCGTTCTCGCGCGGTCTGGTGCGCGAGCTGATGGCCATCTTCGGCTGGATCGGGGCGGCCATCGCCGCCTACTACTTCGCCCCCGGCGTGCAGCCCCTGGTGAAGGAATTGCCGGTGGTGGGCGAGTTCCTGTCCGACAGCTGCGAATTGTCCGTGGTGGCCGCCTTTGCCGGGGTCTTCGTGATCGGCCTGATCGTCGCGGCCCTGTTCACGCCACTCTTCTCCGGCGCAGTCCAGCGCTCGGCCCTCGGCGGCATCGACCAGGCGCTCGGGTTCCTCTTCGGCGCGGCGCGCGGCGTCCTTCTGATCGCCATCGCCTTCATCGTCTACGACCGCGTGCTCAGCGACCAGCGGATCGCGATGGTCGACGACAGCCGCACGGCGCTGGTCTTCGCCAATTTCCAGGCCCAGATCGACCAGAACATCCCGTCGGATGCTCCGGGCTGGATCGTGGACCGCTACAACGACCTGACCAATGTCTGTGCAACCGGCGCCGCCCCGGCCATCGAGCCTGCCGCACCTGCGACCGAAGCCCCGGCCACCAACCCGTAAGGCCATCCGTCCGGCGTTTCGGGGCGTGACAGCCCCGGCCCGCTGCCGTAAAGAGCAGCCACAGGCGCATGGACAGGATTCGGACGCATGGCCCCTTTCCGCTCTCATCCCTTCGAAGCCCTGAGTGATGGGGACAAGCTGAAGGAGGAATGCGGAATTTTCGGTGTGGTCGGCGTGGCCGATGCGTCGAACTTCGTGGCGCTTGGCCTGCACGCCCTGCAGCACCGGGGGCAGGAGGCGGGCGGGATCGTCTCGTACCACCCCGAGCATGGCTTCAATTCGGCCCGCCGTTTCGGCTATGTCCGCGACAATTTCACCAAACCCGACGTGATGGACACGCTGCCGGGCCAGCTTGCCATCGGCCATGTCCGCTATTCCACCGCCGGATCGAAGGGTGCCACAGCGATCCGCGACGTGCAGCCCTTCTTCGGCGAATTCTCCATGGGCGGCTGCGCCATCGCGCACAACGGCAACCTGACCAATGCCTCTGCCCTGCGGCGGGAACTGATCGAACGCGGGTCGATCTTCCAGTCCTCGTCCGACAGCGAATGCATCATCCACCTGATGGCGCGGTCGATCCAGAAGACCATCGCCGAGCGGATCAAGGACGCGCTCCGCGCCGTCGAAGGCGCGTTCTCGGTTGTCGCGATGACGCGCACCAAACTGATCGGCGTGCGCGACCCCCTGGGCGTGCGCCCGCTGGTCCTTGGCCGCATTTCCGACCACGGCTGGGCGCTTTCGTCGGAAACCTGCGCGCTCGACATCATCGGGGCGGAATTTGTCCGCGAGATCGAACCCGGCGAGATGGTGGTGATCGAGGGCAACAAGGTGGAAACCTCGCGCCCCTTTGCGCCCGCGAGACCCCGCTTCTGCATCTTCGAGAACGTCTATTTCAGCCGCCCCGACAGCATCATCGGCGGCCGCTCGGTCTATGAGACGCGCCGCCAGATCGGCGTGGAACTGGCACGCGAGGCGCCGGTGGACGCCGACCTCGTCTGCCCGGTCCCCGACAGCGGCACCCCCGCCGCCATCGGCTACAGCCAGGAATCGGGCATCCCCTACGCGATGGGGATCATCCGCAACCAGTACATGGGCCGCACCTTCATCGAGCCGACCGACAGCATCCGCAACATGGGGGTGCGGCTGAAACTGAACGTCAACCGCGCGCTGATCAAGGGCCAGCGGGTGATCCTGGTCGATGACAGCGTGGTGCGCGGCACCACCAGCCGCAAGATCAAGGACATGATCCTCGAGGCAGGCGCGGCGGAAGTCCATTTCCGCATCGCCTCGCCGCCCACCGCCTGGCCCTGCTTTTACGGGGTGGACACCCCGGAACGCTCGAAACTTCTCGCCGCGACGATGTCCGAGGACGAGATGCGCGACTGGATCGGCGTCGACAGCCTGAAGTTCGTCTCGCTCGACGGCCTCTACCGCGCTGCGGGTGAAGCGATGGGCCGCGACATGGCCGCCCCGCAATTCTGCGACGCCTGCTTCTCCGGCGACTATCCGGTGGCACCATCCGACAAGATCCGGGAAGGCTTCGAGATGAAGGCGGCGGAGTGACCGCCGGGGTCGACGCCTACATCGCCGCCCTGCCCCCGGACCAGCGCGAGGCCCTGACCACCCTCCGCGCCCGGCTCAGCGCCCTCCTCCCCGACCACCTGGAGGTCATGTCCTCGCCATGCCCGGCTTCCGCCAGCCGGGGGCAAAGGGCAGGATGGTCGCGGGCAACGCGGCCTATGCCTGACATCTCGGCCTTTACCCGCATTCCGGCAGCGTCATCCCGAAGATCGACTGCAGCCCGTTCAGGACCTCTAGATCCGGAGTGCTCTTCGCCCCCGACCGGCCCCTGCCCGACGACCTTCTCGCGACAATCATCCGGGTACGGCAAGCTGAAGCTGCCGCAGGCCATGGCCGAAAGGCCTAGGTCCCGCACCCCCTTGCCCTTTCATACTGGGACAAATATCCCCGCCGGAGGCTTCGACCTGTCCGGAAAGACCGCAGCATGACTGAGAAGATCGCCGCAAAAATCGCCCTCGTCACCGGCGCCTCGCGCGGGCTTGGGTCGGCCATGGCCGAGCAACTGGCGCTGCGCGGCTGGCATGTGGTGGCGGTGGCGCGCACCGTCGGCGGGCTGGAGGAGATGGACGACCGGGTCAGGCGGGCGGGCCTGCCGGGCGCGGGTGGGCTGACGCTGGCCCCGATGGACGTGACCAATGACGACGCGATGCGCCACCTGTGCCGGTCGATTCACGACCGCTGGGGCGGGCTGGGCCTTTGGGTCCATGCGGCCATTCACGCGGCCCCGCTGGCCCCGATGGGGTCGCTCGACCAGAAGGACTGGGAAAAATCCATCGCCACCAACACCCGCGCGACGGGCATGCTGATCCCGATGGTGGAACCCCTCTTGCGCGCCCACCACGGCACAGCGCTTTTCCTGAACGACCCGCGTGCTGGCAAACCGTTCTTCGGCGCCTATGGCGCGACCAAGGCCGCACAGATCGCGCTGGCGCAATCCTGGCAGGCCGAGACGGCCAAGCACGGGCCGCGGGTGGTGATCGTGGTCCCGAACTCCGTGCCGACCGCGACCCGCGCCCGGTTCTTTCCAGGCGAGGACCGGACGAAACTCGGCGATGTCCAGGCCGAGGCCGCGCGCCTTCTGGACCAGCTCTAGCCGGTCAGGCGCCTGGGGTTTCGGCCTTTTTCTCCCAGCGACCGCCGTCCTCGGACCAGTATTGTGCGGCATGGCCCGCCGCTGTCACCTGTTTCCACTGCGCACGCGCCGCCTCCAGCCGCGCGGGCTCATTGCCGTCGAACAGGACCCAGACCCGCTCCATCGCCGCGATCTCGCCATCGACTGCTTCGGCCCCGTCCACCAGCGCCAGCACCTTTGCGCCATTCGTCGGCTGGCCCATCCCGAGCAGCACCGGCTGATCACCATCCTGCGGCCCCCCGGCCAGGCCATGCGGCAGAAAGCTCTCGTCGCCCCCCTTCAGCCAAAGTTCGGCATCCAGCCGCTCCAGGCCTTGGCGATCGGTGCCGCGGATCATGACCCGCCAGCCCTCCTTCAGCGCGCGCGGCAGGTTGACCGCCAGCGTGTCCGCCGGGGCCGAGCGCAAGAGCTGGAAGAACATCACCACGCCCATGCCGGACCGTTCACCGCTGCACGGCACAAGCGAGGACCGATGCGAAGCGAGGGAGGAGCGTCACGCTTCGAACCGGTCGCGGATCAGCCGGTCCAGCGCCATGACCCCCCAGCCGGTC
>JBIJDO010000393.1:0-3083 GCA_044344105.1 Tabrizicola sp. | reverse complement strand
GCCCTGGCGAGGAGAAACGAAGTGCACGTCGAGCAGCCCGACCGGCATTTCCTAACGATCTCCTAACGTCCACAGCCAACCCCCTGAAGTTCCTTGCCTTCCAAAACTGCCCACGCGTGGGCACCCCCTTCCCACACCGGCCCCGCCCCGCTATCCTCCCGCTTGGCCAGCTCCAGGGAGACCCCATGCAGACTATGCTCGGCGTCATCGGAGGATCGGGGGTCTATCAGATCGACGGGCTTGAAGGGGCGTCCTGGGTCAAGGTCTCGACCCCCTGGGGCAAGCCGTCGGACGAGGTGCTGGTCGGCCGGCTTGCGGGCGTCCCCGTCGCCTTCCTGCCCCGCCATGGCCGCGGCCACGTCCACTCCCCCAACTCGGTTCCCTACCACGCCAATATCGACGCCCTGAAGCGCCTCGGCTGCACCGACATCCTTGCGGTCTCGGCCGTGGGCAGCCTTCGTGAAGACTACCCACCCGGCCATTTCGTCCTTGTCGACCAGTACATCGACCGCACCACCCAGCGCCCGCCGTCGTTCTTCGGCCCCGGCTGCGTCGCCCATGTCAGCCTTGCCGACCCGACCTGCGCGCGTCTTGGATCGCTGGCTGCCGCGGCTGCGAAAGCCGAGGGGCTGACGGTCCACCAGGGCGCGACCTACCTTGCCATGGAGGGACCCCAGTTCTCCACCCGCGCCGAAAGCCGGATGTACCGGACCTGGGGCGCCGATGTGATCGGGATGACAGGCATGTCCGAGGCGCGCCTCGCCCGCGAGGCCGAGCTTTGCTATGCCTCGCTTGCCATGGTCACCGACTACGACTGCTGGCACGACAGCCACGGCGCGGTGGACGTGGCGCAGGTCATCGCCGTCGTCCAGGCGAACGCCGCCGCCGCCAGGGGCCTCGTCACCCGCCTGCCCGGCCTGATGGACCCCACCCGCCGACCCTGCCCGCACGGTTGCGACCGCGCCCTCAGGCACGCCCTGATGACCACCCCCGACAAACGCGACCCGGAGCTTCTGGCGAAGCTCGACGCTGTCGCCGCCCGCGTTCTCTGAAGGACTGGACATGTCCCCGAAAAAGACCGTCAAGGACTACATCCGCACCATCGTCGACTTCCCGCATGAGGGGATCCTGTTTCGCGACGTGACCACGCTTTTCGCCGACCCGCGCGGGTTCCGCATGTGCGTGGACCAGCTTCTTGCCCCTTACGCGGGCATGCGGATCGACAAGGTCGCGGGGCTGGAGGCGCGGGGGTTCATCCTCGGCGGGGCGGTCGCGCATCAGCTTTCGACCGGCTTCGTGCCGATCCGCAAGAAGGGCAAGCTGCCCGGCCAGACCATCGCGCAGGCCTATACGCTGGAATACGGCGCGGCGGTGGTCGAAGTGCATGACGACGCGATGCAGCCGGGCGAGAAGGTGCTCCTGGTCGACGACCTCTTGGCCACCGGCGGCACGGCCGAGGCGGGCATCCGCCTGATCGAGCGTCTGGGTGCCGAGATCGTCGCCTGCGCCTTCGTCGTCGATCTGCCGGACCTTGGAGGTCGAAGGAAGCTGGAAGCCATGGGCATGGACGTCCACGCCCTGTGTGCCTTCGAGGGACTGTAGTCGACCAAAGGGACCAGTGTTTCGACGGCAGCGCACAACTGGACGCTGAAGTCCGCGCGCATTAACCCTCCTGAAAGAGAATCAGGCTAGACCTGTGCTTGTCAGGGCTACCCACCCTGACCGCGCTGCTACCCACAGCGTGACCCACACCCCCCAAAGCACCCCGTCGCAGGTTTCCTGCGGCGGGGATGTTGCTTGTCGGACCTCTATTCGCCGCCTCCTCGAGCACTTCGTGCACTCGTCGGAGGCAACGGTCCGAACTGGACCGATGCGAGGAGTGCACGAAGTACTCGACGAGCGCGGACCTGTCAGCCGAGCACCGCGCCAGGGTTCATGATCCCCGTCGGGTCCAGCGCCGCCTTGATCGCGTGCATCGCCGCCAGTTTCCCCGGATCGCCGTAGCGTTCAAGATCAGCGACCTTCAGCCGCCCGACACCATGCTCGGCCGCGACCGACCCGCCCATCGCATGCACCAGATCATGCACCGCCGTCTTCACCCGGTCCCGCACTGCCTCATGCTCGGTCCTGGCATGGCCCTTCGCGGCGAACACGTTCCAGTGCAGATTGCCGTCCCCGAGATGCCCGAAGCAGTTCACCCGGAAAGCACCGAAGCCCGCGATCGCCGCCGGGGCCTTTTCGACAAACCCGGGGATCGCCGACAGGGGCAGCGAGATGTCGTGGCTCGACACCGCGCCGATCCTGCGGTTGGCCAGGGGGATCGTCTCGCGCAGGGACCATAGCTGGGCGGCCTGCGCCTCGGAGGTGGCAATCGCCCCGTCCGTCACCAGCCCGGCCCCGGCCGCCGCCTCGTAGAGCCCGGCCATGGTCGCCTCCGGCTCCAGCCCTGCGGGAAGCTCCAGTTCCAGAAGCACGGCCCAGTCCGGCACCGGATCCAGGGGCACGGACAGGTCGAACCCGGCCTCCACCAGAAAGTCGAACCCCGCCCGGTGGATCAGCTCGAAGGCAGAGACTAGCCCCGCCGCCCGCGCGCCGGACAGGGCAAGAAGGTCCAGCGCCGCGCCTGCGGACGGCACCGCCAAGAGGGCCACCACGCGGGCGGCTGGCCGGGGAAAGAGTTTCAGGCTTGCGGCGGTGATCACGCCAAGCGTGCCTTCGGACCCGATCAGAAGATGCCGCAGGTCGTACCCGGCGTTGTCCTTGCGAAGCCGGGTCAGCCCGTTGAAGATACGGCCATCCGGCAGCACCGCCTCAAGCCCGAGACAAAGGTCGCGCGCGTTGCCGTAGCGCAGCACCGCCGTGCCCCCGGCGTTCGCAGCAAGATTTCCGCCGATCCGGCAGCTGCCTTCAGAGGCAAGGCTGAGGGGAAAAAGCCGATCCACCCTTGCGGCCTCGGCCTGCACCTCGGCAAGCACCATCCCGGCCTCGACCACCATGGCGTTCTCGGCCGGAAAGACCCCGCGCAGCGCCGTCATCCGCTCCAGCGACAGCAGGAGCGGCACCGGGCCAGCGGTCATTATCTG
>JBIJDO010000175.1:0-6010 GCA_044344105.1 Tabrizicola sp. | reverse complement strand
GATCCCGACCCGCGCCGCCGCGCAGGCCCGGACAATCGCGGCCACCTCTGCAGTCGACCGGGGCCGCGCCAGAACCCCCGCCTGCCCCTGCCAGCGGCCACGCGGTTCTTCCAGATGGCGCGGCTCGGGCGCAGAGAGGGTGCCTTCGGGCACCATTTGCGTCAGGGACGCGACAAAGCCTGGGTCGCAGGGGTTCAGCATGATCGGCCCTCCGCCCCCTTGCTAGCTTGGCCGCGCACCGGGGGCCAGAGGTCAGTCAAGCCAGGCCGGGTCCAGCACCATCACCGTCGGCTGCGACGGCAGATCACCGAGCGACAGCGCGATCTCGGCTCCCCCGGTTTCGACCACGGTGAACTCTGCCGACATTTCGGCGAGGAAGGCCTGCAGCGACGCCTGGCTGAACCAGTGCATCGGGATCACCACCGAGGACCGCAGGCGCCGGACGACACCGGCCATGTCCTCAAGCCGCATGGTATAGCCCCCATCGACCGGCACCATCACCACATCGAGCCGCCCGATTGCCGCATACTGCGCTTCCGACGGGATCTGGTGAAGATGGCTTAGATGACCGACGCAAAGGCCCGCCACCTCGAAGATGAAGATCGAGTTGCCGTCCTTGACCGCGCCCTCGCCGAACGGGCCGCGCGTGTCGGTGGTGACATTGCGCACCAGCATCGACCCCAGGTCCAGCCGGTGCTCTGCCGCGATACCGTTCGAGGGCCAGCCCCGCAGGAGTTCGGGAATGCGCGGGTCCGGACTGGCCGTCCAGTGCGTCGAATGCGCGTTGTTCATCGTCACCACATCCGGCACCACGTCCTGCGTTCCAAGATACCCGGTGTAATCGGTGACCGCGACGGTGCCGTCCGGGGTGACAATGGCAAAGCTTGCGTGGTCGAGATAACGGATCAGGACCTCTTCCTTGTCCAGGCCGTCCCCCAGCGCGACCGGCACGACCGACGGCTCTGCCGCCGCCACGGCGATGCAATGCGACGGGATGCGGTCCTGCGCCAGGGCAGGGCTGGCCAGAAGGCAAAAGGCAAGGGCAAGGCGCATGGGTCACCTCCGGGTTTGCGGCGAAGGGTAACCCGGTTTGCACCGCCGTCACGCCAGGGTTCGATCACGGCTGCGCGAGGTCAGGGGTTCGCGGCCATCCGGTGCAGGGCCGCCTTAGCCGACATCGGTCCGCCCGCGCCGGTCGCCGCGCAGATTGGCGTAAAGCACGTGGTTCCGCCAGCGCCCGTTGATCTGCAGGTAGCTTTGCGCCACGCCTTCGTACTTGAAGCCGCATTTCTCCAGCACACCCCGCGACGCGGCGTTTTCCGGCAGGCAGGCCGCTTCCAGCCGGCTGAGGTCAAGCCGGGTGAAGGCGTGGTGGGTCAGCGCCAGGATCGCCTCGCGCATGTAGCCCTGCCGGGCGAAGGGCGCGCCGATCCAGTAGCCGAAGGTTCCGGTCTGCGACGGGCCGCGGCGGATGTTGTCCAGCGTCAGCGCGCCCAGAAGCTGGTTGTCCTCGCGGCGCAGCATCAGCATCGGCAATGCGGTCCCCTGCGCTTCGGCCCGCGTGGCCCAGTACACCCGGTTGGTGAACGCGCGGCGGCTGAGGTGATCGTTCGCCCAGACTGGCTCCCATTTCGCCAGGAACTCGGCCGAGGCGTCGCGCACCTCGGACCACTGCCGCCAGTCGCCGTGTTCGGGCAACCGCAGCGTCATGCGTTCCGTCTCGACCCGGACGCGGCGCTTCAGGCCCAGCATCAGGCGGTCAGTCCCCGGCGGACCTCGTCGATCCCGGGGGCCCGCGCCACCGGCCCGTACAGCGCCAGTGCGGCGCGGGCGGTGGTAAGGTCGGCCGCATAGCGGCGAACCGCACCCGTATCGACGGCGTCGATCTTCGCGACGGCCTCCGCCACCTCGGGCACCCGGCCCCAGATCGACATCAGCCGCGCATTGCGCTCGGCGCGGGCAGAGGGGCTCTCCAGCCCCATCAAGAGCCCCGCGCGAAGCTGGGCGCGGGCGCGGGCGACCTCGGCCTCGGTCATGTCCTCTGCCGCGCGCTTCAATTCGTCCAGCGTCAGCCGGGTCAATTCGCCGATCTCCTCGGCCGAGGTGCCGGCATAGATCGTGAGCTGCCCGGTATCCTCATAGGCGGCGGACTGGGCGTAGATCGAATAGCACAGCCCCCGGTCCTCGCGGATCTTCTGAAAGAGCCGCGAGGACATCCCGCCGCCCATCGCGGTGGAATAGACCTGCGCGGCATAGACCGCATCATCGCGGTAGCCCGGAGCCTCGAAGGACAGGGCAACATGCACCTGCTCCAGGTCCTTCACTTCGCGCCGTTCGCCGCCCACGAAGCGGGCCGGTTGCATGGCGGCTTTGCCCACCGGCTTGAGCGCGCCGAAAATCCGCTCTGCCGCCGCGACAACGGCGTCGTGATCCACCCCTCCGGCAGCCGACAGGATCATCTGGTCGGGACCGTAGTGCCCTGCCGTGAACCCTTCGAAATCCGCCTTGCGAAAGCCCGAGACCCGTTCTTCCGGCCCCAGGATCGTGCGGCCGAAGGACTGGTCGGGATAGCTCACCTCGTGCAGCCAGTCGAAGATGATGTCGTCGGGCGTGTCTAGCGCCTGGCCGATCTCCTGCAGGATCACGTGGCGCTCCGTCTCGATATCCGCCCTGCGGAACAGCGGGTTGAGAACGATGTCCGCGATCACGTCAAGCGCCATCACCACGTCGCCGGACAGGACGCGCGCGTAGTAGGCCGTCATCTCGCGGCTGGTGTAGGCGTTGATGTAGCCGCCCACATCCTCGATTTCCTCGGCAATCCTGAGCGCCGACCGACGCCGCGTGCCCTTGAAGGCCATATGCTCCAGGAAATGCGCGATGCCGTTCTGGGCAGGCGTCTCGTGCCGCCCCCCGGCCTCGACCCAGAGGCCGACCGAGGCGGATTGCAGACCCGGCATGTCCTCGGTGACGATGCGAAAGCCGTTGGGCAGGGTATGAAGCTTCGACGTCAAGATGCGGTCCTGGGGTTCGGTCGGATGGTCCGGTGATACAGCCCCGGCGCGGGTTGGAAAAGGGGCGCGCCGGAACCCTCCTCGCGCGACTTCGTCTTCTCGTCGGAGGCCCGACCCATAGCGAGGAGTGACGAAGTCATCGACGAGCGATCCGCTCGCGTACCAAGGCCTGCAGCGCCGCCAGATCGTTCGGCACCGGAGTCATGCGTTCCGGTCGGTCCAGGAGATCCGCCATATGCGGCGGCAGGCTGGGGCGGATGCCCGTCGCGCGTTCCACCGCATCGGGAAACTTCGCCGGATGCGCCGTCGCAAGCGTGATCATCGGGACCGCGCCGAGATGCTCTTCGGCCACCTTCACCCCGACGGCGGAATGCGGGCAGAGAAGTTCCCCGGTGGACGTCCGAAACCGCGAGATCGTTGCCAGCGTCTCGTCCTCGGAACAGCGGCCCGAGGCAAAGGTCGCCCGCAGGCTTTCGATCGCACCCTGGCTGATCCTGAAGCCACCGGACTTTAGTTCCGCCATCAGTGCGGCCACCGCCGCCCCGTCCCGGCCATAGGCCTCGAACAGGGCACGCTCGAAGTTCGAGGACACCTGGATGTCCATCGACGGGCTGATCGACGGGCGGACACCGCTGGTCCGGTACTCGCCTGACCGCAAGGCCCGGTCAAGGATGTCGTTCTGGTTCGTCGCGATCACCAGCCGCTCGACCGGCAGCCCCATCCGCCTGGCAATGTGGCCCGCGAAGATGTCGCCGAAATTGCCGGTCGGGACGGTGAAGCTGACCGCGCGGTGCGGCGCGCCCAGGGCCACGGCGGCGTAGAAATAGTACACGACCTGCGCCAGCACCCGCGCCCAGTTGATGCTGTTGACCCCCGCCAGCCGGACGCCGTCGCGGAAGGCAAAGTCGTTGAACATGTCCTTCACGCGGGACTGGCAGTCGTCGAAATCGCCGTCCAGCGCCAGCGCATGGCAGTTCGCTTCCACCGGCGTCGTCATCTGCCGCCGCTGCACCTCCGACACCCGGCCCTGCGGGAAGAGGATGAACACATCGACATTCGCCAGGCCCCGGAACGCCTCCATCGCCGCAGACCCGGTATCGCCGGACGTCGCACCCACGATGGTGATCCGCTCCCCGGTCTTCGCAAGGGCTGCCTGCATCATCTGGCCGATGAGCTGCATGGCGAAGTCCTTGAAAGCCAGCGTCGGCCCGTGGAACAGTTCCAGAAGGAAATGGTTTTGGGCCAGCTGCACCATCGGCGCGCGGGCCGCATGGTGAAAACCGGCATAGGCCGTGTCGATCAGGCCCCGGAACGCATCATCCGTGAAGAACCCACCGAGATAGGGCCGCATCACCCGAAAGGCGACCTCCTCATAGGGCAGCCCCGCCAGTGCCGCGATCTCGGCCTGCGACATCACCGGCACGGTTTGGGGCACATAAAGCCCGCCGTCGCGGGCGAGCCCGGTCATCATCGCTTCGCCAAAGTCGAGAGCGGGTGCCGCGCCTCGGGTCGAGATGTAGGTCATCATCCTGCCTTCAAACTGTCCGGCCTCTGATACGCCAGAGAAGAAAGACTGTCATCCCCGCCCAGGTCGCGGCCAGCAGGAACCACTGGATCGCATAGCCCCAGTGGTTGTTCGGGATCCCCGAACTATCGACCGGCATGGGCGCGATCCCGTCACCGGTCGGCGCGCTCGCGACGATCAGCGTCGGTTCCGTCTTCAGCCTGACCGCCATCGCGGGCACGTCGCGGGCGAACCACAGTCCGGTCTTTTCATCCGGCGGCGGAGTGAAACTGTTCGAATCCTGCGGCCAGTGCAGGTTGCCCTCCACCCTGGCATCCTGCGGCGGGCGCGGCACCCCCCGCGCCTCCTCCTCGACAAAGCCGCGCTGGACCATGATCCGGCGGCCCTCCTCCAGTGCGAAGGCCTCGATCACCATGACTCCCGGGCTCGCCCCTTTCTGGCCCGCCAGCGCCTCCAGATACTCCCCGGTGAAGCGCCCCTCCGCGATCACCGCCTGGAACTTGTGCGGGCCTTCCTCGGGGACGGCAGGCAGGGGGATCGGAGCATTGCCGATCCGCGCCTCGATCTCGTCCAGATAGACGCGCTTCTCCTCCATCCTCCGCAACTGCCAGAAGCCGAGGCTCATCAGCACGGCGACCCCGACGATGCCTAGAAGCACGGGAAAGAGATAACGGCGCATGCAGGACCCCGGAAATGCAAGCGCAGGCCCGAAGGCCCGCGCCGTTGGCGTGTCAAGGCGGAAGGGTCAGCCCTGGCCCCAGACATAGATGGCGGCAAACAGGAACAGCCACACCACATCGACGAAGTGCCAGTACCAGGCCGCCGCTTCAAATCCCACATGCTTTTCCGGGGTGAAATGCCCCTTGAGCGCGCGGATCAGACAGACGGTCAGGAAGATCGTCCCGACGATGACGTGGAAGCCGTGGAAGCCCGTCGCCATGAAGAAGGACGCGCCATAGATGTTTCCGGCAAATCCGAAGGTCGCCTCGCTGTATTCATAGGCCTGCAGACCGGTGAAGACCACACCAAGGGCTATGGCAAGGATCAGCCCGTTGACCAGGTCCTTGCGGTTGTTCTCGTGGACCAGCGCGTGGTGCGCCCAGGTCGCAGCACAGCCGGACAGCAGAAGGATCAGCGTATTGATGAACGGCAGGTGCCAGGGGTCGAAGGTCTCGATCCCGGCGGGCGGCCAGACGCCGTCAACGGCGGGAGACTGCGGCCCCATCGGATACATCCGGTGCTTGAAGAAGGTCCAGAACCAGGCCGAGAAGAACATGATCTCGGACATGATGAACAGGATGAAGCCGTACTTCAGACCAAGCCGCACCACCGGCGTATGGTCGCCCGCATGGCTTTCCTGCACCACATCGGACCACCAGGCGAACATGACGTACAACACGCCCGCAAGGCCGATGAGCCCCATCCAGGGACCCGATCCCTGCATCCAGAGGACCGAGCCGAACAGCATGACGAA
>JBIJDO010000099.1:0-8414 GCA_044344105.1 Tabrizicola sp. | reverse complement strand
TGGCCAAAGGCGTCGCCTCGGGCTATGCCGCGATCTCCTGCACCGTGACCACCGAAGCGGTCTTCGAGATGTTCAAGGACGACCCCTCCGATCCCCTCAGCTACTTCCGCGACATCTCCACCTTCGGGGGTTGCACCAGCGGCCCGGCGGCGGCCCTGGAGAACATGAAGATCATCGAGGAAGAGGGCTTGTTGGAAAACACCCTCGCCATGGGCGACTACTGCCTTGGGAACCTCCAGGCGCTGATGGACAAGCATGAAGTGATCGGCGACGTCCGCGGCAAGGGGTTGTTCCTGGGGGCGGAACTGGTGGCGGACCGCGCGACCAAGGAACCGATGGACGAGAAAAAGGTCGCCGCCGTGACCGCCGACTGCATGGCGCAAGGCGTGATCATCGGCATGACCAACCGGTCGCTGCCTGGGTTCAACAACACGCTGTGCCTGTCGCCCGCGCTGATCGCGACGAAGGACGACATCGACGAGATCACCACGGCGATCGACGGCGCGCTGACCCGGGTGTTCGGGTAGGGATTGACGCCAGTTATCGGCGGAGAGGGTGTCCGGGGACGGGCGCCCTTTCTTGTCCGGCAGCCGGCACGAACCTCGGCACATGGCCCCGCAAAGCGCCCCAGTCTGCTGTCGCCCGCCCACCCGACGGTCCGGCGCCGCGCTCTGCTGGTCCGCGAGTCGCGCCCCATGGTTAACGCCCGAGGACCCATACGCGCGTATGGATCGAATCCATATCGAATCCATACGCTTTCCAGACGGCCCTTGCGGCCCCCAAAAACCTTGACTTCCAGACCGAACCGGGCCCCTCATCTGGACTCATGCCCGCCATCCCCGTCGAAGCCTTCTACCTGACTCCCCAAGCCTCCGGATCGCTGCAACAGCAGATCCGCGCGATGGTCACCCAAGGCATCCTCGGCGGCCGCTTCCGGCCCGGAAGCCGGATGCCCTCGTCCCGGGGTCTGGCGGAACACCTTGGGGTCAGCCGGATCACCGTGACGCTCGCCTATGCCGACCTCGTCTCGTCGGACTACCTCACCTCGGCGGGGCGGTCGGGGTATTTCGTGTCGGACACCGCCCCCTTGGCACCCGAGTTCCCCCAGTCCGAACCCCGCGCCGAAGCCATCGATTTCAAGGGCTTGACCGGAGGCCGTTTCACGCTCACCCCCCGCGTCGACCGCCCCGAGGACTGGGACCGCTACCCCTATCCCTTCATCTACGGCCAGGCCGACCCCACGCTCTTTGACCACCAGAACTGGCGGCAGTGCGCCCTGCGCGCCCTTGGAAAACGCGACTTCGCGGCGCTGACGACCGACTACTACGACCGCGACGACCCGCTGCTGATCCAGGAGCTTCTCCGGACCATTCTGCCAAGACGCGGCATCGCCGCCCGCGAGGAAGAGGTCCTTCTGACCCTCGGCGCGCAGAACGCGCTCTGGATCGCCGCCACCACGCTCCTCGGCCCCGGCAGCCGCGCCGTCGTGGAGAACCCCGGCTACCCCGCCTGGCGCGCCATCGTCGCGGCAACGGGCGCGACGGCAGTCCCGGTGGACGTCGACGCCCAAGGCCTGCCCGTGCAAGGTCTTGATGCGGATGTGATTTTCACCACGCCCTCGCACCAGTGCCCGACCAACGCCACCATGCCGGTGGACCGCCGCGTGGCCCTTCTGGAGGCCGCGGAAGCCCAAGGCGCGATCATCATCGAGGACGACTACGAATTCGAGATGTCCTTCCTGAAACCTGTCGCCCCCGCGCTCAAGTCGCTCGACCGGGGCGGCAGGGTGATCTACGCAGGCTCCTTCTCGAAGTCCGTCTTCCCCGGCCTGCGCCTTGGATATCTCGTCGGCCCCCCCGGCTTTGTTGCCGAAGCCCGCGCCCTGCGCGGCCTGATGCTGAAGCACCCGCCCGGTCATATCCAGCGGACGATGGCCTATTTCCTGGGCCTCGGGCATTACGACGCCCTCGTCAACCGTATGAAGAACGCCTACCGCCGTCGCCGCCAGCTGATGTCCGAGGCCATTGCGGCGGAAGGATTGACGGTGGCAGGGCAGGGCGGCTTTGGCGGCTCAAGCTTCTGGATGCGCGCGCCCGAGGGCGTGGACACCGAACATCTGGCCCTGGCCCTGCGCAGCGAAGGCGTCCTCATCGAGCCCGGCCGTGCCTTCTTTGCCGTGGACGGCCCCCAAAACTTCTACCGCCTCGCCTATTCCTCCATTGCCCCGCAGCGCATCCCCGAGGGTGTCGCGCGCGTCGCCCGATCGGTCGCTCGTCGATGACTTCGTCACTCCTCGCTGGCGACGAGAAGCCGAAGGCGCACGAGGAGCATAGGTTGGCCATACCGGGCCTGACCAACTGGCCCTAAGCCTGGACTCATCGGGGCGCTAGACTGCCACAAAGCCAAGGAGACACGCGATGAAGATGACAACCGAGGAAGCCTTCGTGAAGGTCCTGCAGATGCACGGGATCGAACATGCCTTCGGCATCATCGGTTCCGCCTTCATGCCGATCTCGGATCTGTTCCCCAAGGCGGGGATCACCTTCTGGGACTGCGCCCACGAAGGCTCGGGCGGGATGATGGCGGACGGGTTCACGCGGGCCTCCGGCAAGATGTCGATGATGATCGCCCAGAACGGGCCGGGGATCACCAACTTCGTCACGGCGGTGAAAACGGCGTACTGGAATCACACACCTTTGCTTCTGGTTACCCCGCAGGCCGCCAACAGGACCATCGGCATGGGCGGCTTCCAGGAAGTCGAACAGATGGCGCTTTTCAAGGACATGGTCTGCTATCAGGAGGAGGTCCGCGATCCTTCCCGCGTGGCCGAGGTCCTGAACCGCGTGATTTGCCAAGCCAAACGCCAGTCGGCCCCGGCGCAGATCAACATGCCGCGCGACTATTTCACGCAAGTCGTTGATATCGCGCTGCCTGCCGTGGTCGAGTTCGAACGGCCCTCCGGCGGCGAGGACGCCATCGCGCAGGCGGCGCAGCTTCTGTCGCAGGCCAGGTTCCCGGTGATCCTGAATGGCGCGGGCGTGGTGATCGGCGGGGCGATCCCGGCCTCGATGGCCCTGGCCGAACGCCTGACCGCGCCGGTCTGCGTCGGCTACCAGCACAACGACGCCTTCCCCGGAAGCCATCCCCTGTTCGCAGGACCGCTTGGCTACAACGGGTCGAAGGCGGGAATGGAGTTGATCGCAAAGGCTGACGTGGTGCTGGCGCTCGGGACGCGGCTCAACCCGTTCTCGACCCTGCCGGGCTACGGGATCGACTACTGGCCGAAGGACGCGAAGATCATCCAGGTCGACCTCAATCCGAACCGGATCGGGCTGACCAAGCCGGTGACGGTCGGGATCGTGGGCGATGCCCGGAAGGTGGCCGAGGGGATCCTCGCGCGCCTGTCGAAGGCGGCCGGCGATGCCGGGCGGGCAGAGCGCAAGGTGCTGATCGCGCAGAAGAAATCGGCCTGGGCGCAGGAACTGTCGTCGATGGACCACGAGCAGGACGATCCCGGCACCAGCTGGAACCAGCGCGCAAGGGATGCGAAGCCCGCGTGGATGAGCCCCCGGATGGCCTGGCGCGCAATCCAGTCCGCCTTGCCGCGCGAGGCGATCATTTCCAGCGACATCGGCAACAACTGCGCGATCGGAAACGCCTATCCGTCGTTCGAGGCGGGGCGGAAGTATCTGGCACCCGGTCTCTTCGGGCCTTGCGGCTATGGACTGCCGTCGATCATCGGCGCCAAGATCGGCTGCCCGGATACGCCCGTCGTGGGCTTTGCCGGCGACGGGGCTTTCGGGATCGCCGTGACCGAACTGACCGCCATCGGGCGCAAGGAATGGCCCGCGATCACCATGGTCGTCTTCCGCAACTACCAGTGGGGGGCCGAAAAGCGGAACTCCACGCTCTGGTATGACGACAATTTTGTCGGCACCGAACTCGATGAGGGAGTCAGCTACGCCGGGATCGCGAAGGCCTGCGGGCTGATGGGCGTTCAGGCGCGGACGATGGAAGAACTGACGGAGGCTTTGCGGCAGGCGATCAAGGACCAGATGGCGGGCAAGACCACGCTGATCGAGGCGCTGATCAATCAGGAACTGGGCGAGCCCTTCCGCCGCGACGCGATGAAAAAGCCGGTCGCGGTGGCGGGGATCTCCAAGGCCGACATGCGGCCGCAGGTCGTCTGATGCGTCGTCCCGAAAACCTTCGGCGAAAATCGTTGGCGAGCCGCCGTCATGCCCTTTGACCTTGGCCCGCTGGCGCTGGTCTGGCTGGCGGTCTCCTGCCTTATCGCAGGGTTCGTGCGGGGGTATTCGGGGTTCGGCTTTTCGGCGCTGCTGATTGCGGCTTCGTCATTGGTGACCAATCCGCTGAATTTCGTGGCTGTTGTCGTCATTCTGGAAACGGTGATGTCGATCCAGGCGGCAAGGGGTGCCGGGCCGGACGTGGACTGGAAGCGGGTCGCCTGGCTTCTGGGCGGGGCGGCGATCGGTCTGCCGCTTGGCCTCTGGGTCCTGACCGGGGTCAGTGAGGATACGGCGCGGGCGGTCATCTCGGCTTATGTGCTGATGATGTGTGGCGTCCTTCTTGCCGGGTGGCGCATGGCGGTCGAAGCGCGGGGCGCGGCGGCAAACGGGCTCGCCGGGGCGGTTTCGGGGCTGGCCAACGCGCCCGGCATGGGCGGTCTGCCGGTCGCGGCCTTCTTCGCCGCGCAGCCGATGCCTGCGGCGGTATTCCGGGCGACCCTGATCGCCTATTTCCCGCTGCTCGACCTCTACTCCGCGCCGCTCTACTGGCTGGCGGGGCTGGTCAGCTGGGATACGCTCTGGGCCGGCCTCATCGCGCTGCCGGTCACGCTTCTCGGCAACTGGCTGGGCGGTCGGCACTTCTTTGGCACCGATCCGCAGGACTTCCGCCGCTTTGCCATCGTGCTCCTGGCAGGCCTCGCGGCTTTGGGGCTGGGCAAGGCGCTGCTCTGATGCTGTTGATTGTGAACGCGGGTTCGTCTTCCCTGAAACTCGCGGTTTTCGACGGGGCAGCCGAGCGGGCGCGGACCGGCGTCGGCGAGATCGGACCGGACGGTCACGGCGCAGCGATGCGGCAGGCGCTGGCCGAAGTCGGGGTCCCGGTGTCGCGGATCACGGCTGCGGCCCATCGGGTGGTGCATGGCGGGGCAAGGCTCACGGCGACGGTGCGGATCACGCCTGCGGTCCTGTCCGAGATCACCGCCTGCGTGCCGCTCGCTCCCCTGCACAATCCGGCGAACATCGCGGGAATCGAGGCACTTGCAGCGCTGCGCCCCGACCTGCCGCAATACGCGGTTTGCGACACGGCCTTTCATGCGACGAACCCGGAGGTCGCCACGACCTATGCCCTGCCACAGGCCGAGCGCGACCGGGGCCTTCGCCGGTACGGCTTTCACGGCATCAGCTATTCCGGGCTGGTGCGGGTTCTGCGCGAACAGGGAAGGCTTCCGGACCGGCTTCTTGCGTGCCATCTGGGCAACGGGGCCTCGCTCTGTGCGATTGTGAACGGTCGTTCGGTCGCGACCACGATGGGCTATTCGCCGCTGGACGGTCTGACCATGGGGACGCGGTCCGGGGGGATCGACGGCAATACCGTGCTGCGGCTGGCCGAGGTCCATGGTGTGGAACGGGCGGGCCGCATCCTGAACCGGGAGAGCGGGCTTCTGGGCCTTGGCGGAGCCAGCGACCTGCGCGCGCTGCATGCGGCGGGGACGCCCGAGGCACGCTTTGCTCTGGACCACTTTGCCTATTGGGCGATCCGCCATGCCGGGTCGATGGTTGCCGCGATGGGTGGCCTTGACGCCGTGGTCTTTACCGGCGGCATCGGCGAGAACGACGCCTGGATGCGGAAGAAAATCCTGTCCGGTCTGTCGTTTCTAGGAGCATCTCCCGACCTTTCCGCCAATGCCCGGAACGAAACCAGCCTCCACGATGCGTCATCTCGCGTCGTTATCCTTGTTGTGCCCGCCGATGAAGAACGCCAGATTGCCCTGGAAGTGCAGGGTCTGATGGCCGGGGAGGGCGCGTGAACCAGCCGGGGGTGGACACACAGCGCGAGGTCGGCGACGCGGTCCGCCAGACCACCTGCTACATGTGCGCCTGCCGCTGCGGGATCAATGTGCATCTGAAGTCGGGCCCCGATGGAAAGGATCGGGTCGCTTACATCGAGGGCAACCGGGACCATCCGGTCAACAAGGGCGTCCTCTGTGCCAAGGGGGCTTCCGGGATCATGCAGGTCACTGCGCCGAGCCGCCTGAAGGCACCCTTGCGGCGGGTCGGGCCGCGCGGGTCGGGCGCCTTCGAGGAGATTTCCTGGGAAGAGGCCCTGCAGACCGCCGTCGCCTGGATGAAGCCCTTGCGCGAGACGGCACCCGAGAAGCTGGCCTTCTTCACCGGCCGCGACCAGTCGCAATCGCTGACCGGCTGGTGGGCGCAGAACTTCGGGACGCCGAACTATGCAGCACATGGCGGCTTCTGTTCCGTCAACATGGCCGCCGGGGGCATCTACACCATCGGGGGGGCGTTCTGGGAATTCGGCCAGCCGGATTGGGACCGGACGAACCTGTTCGTGATGTTCGGGGTGGCCGAAGATCATGACTCGAACCCGATCAAGATCGGTCTCGGCAAGCTGAAGGCCCGGGGCGCGCGGGTGATCAGCGTGAACCCGGTCAGGACCGGCTATTCGGCGGTGGCGGATGACTGGATCGGGATCACGCCTGGAACGGACGGCCTCCTGATCCTGTCGCTGATCCATTGCCTCTTGGAAGCGGGGAAGATCGACCTCGACTACCTCGCCCAATGGACCAACGCGCCCCTGCTGGTGACCGAAGCCGAAGGGCCGGAAAAGGGCCTTTTCGTGCGCAACGCCGAAAGCCAGCCTTTCGTGATCGACCGCCGGAGCGGCCATCCGGCCCCCTGGGATGGCAAGGGGGTAGAGCCGGATCTCGGGGCCGAGTGGCAGGGCAACCGCACGGTCTTCCGCCACATGGTCGAGCAATACCTGAAGCCGGACCATGCGCCTGAGGCCGTGGCCGAACGCTGCGGCGTGACGGCGACGCGCATCCGTCAACTGGCCGCGGAACTCGCGGAAGTAGCTTTTGAGCAGGCGATCACTCTCGACCGCCCCTGGACCGACTTCCGGGGCAACGGACACAAGGACATGCCCGGCCGCCCGGTCAGCTTTCACGCCATGCGCGGGATCTCGGCCCATTCCAACGGCTTCCAGACGGCGCGCGCGCTGCACCTTCTGCAAATCCTGCTGGGGTCGCTGGAGACCCCCGGCGGCTACCGCCTCAAACCGCCGTATCCGAAACCCGTCGAGGCGCATCCGACCCCGCATTTCGTGACAACGCCCGGCAAACCGCTGACCGGCCCGCATCTGGGTTATGTCCGCTCGCCCGACGACCTCTGCCTTCTGCCCGACGGCAGCCCGGCGCGGATCGACAAGGGTTTCTCCTGGGAAAACCCGTTCTCGGCGCATGGGCTGATGCACATGCTGATCCCGAATGCCCATGCGGGCGACCCCTACCGGATCGACACGCTGTTTCTCTACATGGCGAACATGGCGTGGAATTCGTCGATGAATTCGGCCCGCGTGATGGAGATGCTGACCGAGGAGAAGGACGGCGAATATGTCATCCCCCGGATCATCTATTCCGACGCCTATGCCAGCGAGATGGTGGCCTATGCCGACCTGATCCTGCCCGACACCACCTACCTTGAACGGCACGACTGCATCAGCCTTCTGGACCGGCCGATCTCCGAGCCCGACGCCGCAGGCGATGCGATCCGCTGGCCGGTGCTGGAGCCCGACCGCGAGGTGCGTTGCTTTCAGTCGGTCCTGCTGGACCTTGGGGCCAGGCTCGGCCTGCCGGGGATGGTGGCCGAGGATGGCAGCCCGAAGTTCAAGGACTATGCCGACTATATCGTGACCCACCAGCGCCGCCCGGGCGTCGGTCCGCTGATGGGCTATCGCGGCGACGGGACGGCCACGGGCCGGGGCGCGCCGAACCCGGACCAGATGGCGCGCTACATCGAAAACGGGGCCTTCCATCAGGCGCATGTCCCGGAGGAGGCGGCCTTCTATAAGCCCTGGAACGCCGTCTACCAGGACTGGGCGGTGAAGCTCGGCCTCTACGAGACCCCGCAGCCCTATCTTTTCAATATCTGGTCCGAACCGATGCGCCGCTTCCAGCTGGCCGCCGAGGGGTTCGGACCCCGCCAGCCCCCCGACCATCTGCGCGCCCGCCTGAAACAGGCGATGCACCCCTTGCCCATCTGGTACGCCCCTTTTGGCGACGAAGATGCGGCGTTCGGCTATCCTGTCCATGCCCTGACCCAGCGCCCGATGGACATGTACCATTCCTGGGGCAGCCAGAACGCCTG
>JBIJDO010000219.1:0-5409 GCA_044344105.1 Tabrizicola sp. | reverse complement strand
GACGGAAGAAGCGCAGAAGGCGGGCGGGCCGATGCCCTTTGTCGTCGGCCTGATCGCCATGGTGCTGGTCGCGGGCATGATGCGGCATGTCTTCGCGATGTCGGGTCTGACGACCATCGGCGGGGGCGTGATGGGTGGTTTCGGGATCGGGGCCTTCCTGATCACCCCCTGGGTCGCGATGAACTATGCCTTCGGGATGCGGAAACCGGCGCTGACCCTGATCGACGGGGTGAACAGCGTGGTCGGCTGCACGATCATGGGGGCGGTGCTGAACGCTTTCTGACCAGGCGGAGAGGGAGACCCTCCGCTGCGCCGGAACGAGGTTCAGTGCTGCAAAAATGGAATGAAGGGCCCCGCACCCCTACGGAACCCTTCATCCAACCCACGCGCACACCCCGAAGCACCGCGTGATTTCGTAAAGGGTCCCGGGCGTCCTGCCCTGACCTTGTCTTGATGCCCCGAATCCTGCCCCTCGGGCAAGGCGAGAGTACCGAGGCTTTGCCTCAAATCTGCTGGGTTGCCGGTTCGGGCAGGAACAGGGCGACCAGACCCAGAAGCGGCAGGAACGCGCAGATCCGGTAGACGGCGATGATGCCGATCTGGTCGGCAAGGACCCCAAGTCCCGCCGCGCCCAGGGCTGCGGTGCCGAAGGCCAGGCCGAACAACAGGCCCGCCACCATGCCGGTGCTTTGCGGCATCAGGTCCTGGGCATAGACCACCATCGCGGGGAAGGCCGAGGCGAGGATCAGGCCGGCGAGCGAGACCAGGATCACCGCCGGGACAAGCGGCAGCCAGGGGACCGCGATGGTCAGGGGCAGGATGCCGAGGATCGACCAGAGGATCACCTTGCGCCGCCCGATCCTGTCGCCGACCGGACCGCCGACGATCGTGCCCGCCGCGACGGCGGCCAGGAAGATGAAGAGGGCGATCTGCGACTGGTTCGCCGTCAGGCCATACTGGGCGATCAGGTAGAAGGTGTAGTAGCTGGACAGCGAGACCGAATAGACGAACTTCGAGATCATCAGCAGGATCAGCAGCGCCATTCCCAAGCGGACGGTGGCCCGAGGCAGCGGCTGGGCGGACCTTGCGCGCGCCTTCCGCGCCAGGGCACGGGCGGCCCCTGCGGCCTGATACCAGCGCCCGACCCCCCAGAGAAGAACCATCGCCGTCAGGGCCACGGCGGCGAACCATTCGATCGAGACCTGTCCCCGCTCCATAACGATGAAGGCTGCAGCCAGGGGGCCGACGGCCGTTCCGGCATTGCCGCCGACCTGGAACACCGACTGCGCGAAACCGGGGCGCATTCCGGCGGCAAGCCGGGCAATGCGCGAGGCCTCGGGGTGGAAGATCGCCGAGCCGAGCCCGATCATGGCCACGGCCAGAAGCACGACCCAGAACAGCTGGGCATTGGCCAGAAGCACCAGTCCGGCCCCGGTGGAGGCCATGCCGGCAGCCATGGCATAGGGCAGGGGCCGACGGTCGGTGTAAAGACCGATCATGGGCTGCAGGATCGACGCGGTGCCCTGAAAGACGAAGGTGATCAGCCCGATCTGCGCGAAGCTGAGCGCGAGATTCTCTTTCAGGAGCGGATAGGCCGCCGGGATCAGCGACTGCATGAGATCGTTGAGGAAATGCCCGCAGGCGACGGCCAGGATGATCGGCGTAACCGTGTGATCGGCGGTCGGGAGGGCGGGCTGGGGGTCGGCGGACATTGCGGCTTCCGGTTGGCGCGGGCGGCACAGACTGCCGCGAGGGACCGGGAAAGACAATGCCCGCCGGGCGGCTGGTCGGGTTACTTGTAGGCGGCTTCCCTGCCGAAATGCTTGACCAGAAGATAGTAGAACACGGCACGGAACTTGTTGCGTTCGGACTTGCCGTAGGTGTCGATGGCGGCATTGATGCCATCCATCAGATTGGCACCGTCCTTGAGCCCGAGCTTCTTGATCAGGAAGTTCGACTTGATCCGCTCCAGCTCGTCCTTGTCCGAGGCGGCGACGGTCTGGGCGTCGTTGTCATAGATCGAAGGGCCGCAGCCGATGGTGACCTTGGTCAGGAGCGCCATGTCCGGCGTCAACTTGCACTTGGTCTTCAGGTCATCGGCGTATTTCGCGATGAGGTCGTCTCTCTTACCCATGGTGTCCTCGTTCCTTGTACCTGTCCCGTTCCGCCACGTTCGGGGGCGGAGACGGGGCAAAGCTTAAGGGAACCGGGCCAAACGGCAACGGGAAAGATCGGCGCGGGTTCCCCCGTGGCTGTTTCCCGCGCTCAGGCCGGGAGGGCCATCAGCGCCTGCCGGATGTCCCGGGACAGCTGCTGGTCCAGCGAGGCGAGGATCAGCTGCACGGCATCGTCGCGCGTCAGGTCCGGGTCGGCCGACTTGCGCAGCCAGAGCCCGTCGATCTGCACACCGACCGACAGGATGACGCGCTGCAGATGGTCGCCCCCGACCACCCCGCCCAGGGTCGAGCCGATGTTGGAGGCCAGCCTGCGATGGAACAGCCGCTGCAACCGCGCATAGCGAGGGTTTGCGGCCGCCGCGGCACAGACCGACAACCAGGCGCTCGCCACGTTCTGGTGAAAATAGGCTGCCGGAAAGTTGCCTTCGACGATCGCGACAAGACGGTCCCAGCGGTTGCCAGCCCGGCGCAGCCGCGCGACCACGTCTTCAGCCAGGGCGCGGTTGTTCAGGCGCACCATCGCGTACAGCACTTCGTCCTTGCCCTTGAAGTAATAGGACAGGATGCCCGGCGACATGCCGGCCTCGGCACAGATGCGGGCCGTGGTCATGCCGCCAAGGCCATGCGCCATGAAGACGCGATGCGCGGCGTCGATCAGTTCGATCCGGCGCAGGTCTTCGATGCGGGTGCGGGTCTTTCGGGCCATGAAACTGCATAGCAGGGCATTTCTTGTATGCTCATACAAAAAACTGTTTGGATGGACAATGTTTCTCTGGCATGGTGTCGGAAAACCCTGGGGGAGGAAAACATGCGTAGGATCACACTGGCGATGACCCTGTCCGCTACGATCATGGCCGTCGGCCCGGCACTTGCGGCGGACCCGGAGTCCTGCAAGGCGGTCCGGATGGCCGACCTTGGCTGGACCGACATCGTCCTGACCAATACAACGGCAGAAGTGATCCTGTCCGCGCTTGGCTACGAGCCCACCCAGACGCTTCTGGGGCTGGACGTGTCCTTCGTGTCGCTGCGCGATGGCAACATCGACATCTTCCAGGGCAACTGGCGGCCGGTGCAGAACGACCAGTACAAGCAATTCTTCGACGACGGATCGGTCGAGGTGCTGGGGCAGAACCTTGCCGGGGCGAAGTTCACGCTGGCGGTGCCGAAATACGTATCGGACGCCGGTGTCACCGGTTTCGACGACCTTGCCGCGAATGCCGACAAGTTCGGGTCCAAGATCTATGCCATCGAACCCGGCTCGAACCAGGCGCTGCTCGACATGGTGGCGGCGAACACATATGGCCTTGGCGGCTGGGAAATCGTCGAAAGCAGCGAGGCCGGGATGCTGACCCAGGTGGCGCGGTCGGTGCCGGACCAGACCTGGATCGTGTTCCTGGCCTGGGAGCCGCATCCGATGAACCTCAACTATGAGCTGACCTATCTGTCGGGCGGGGACGCGGTCTATGGCCCCGACTTCGGCGGGGCGACGGTGCACACGCTGTCACGTCGCGGCTATGCGGCGGAGTGCCCGAATGTCGCGAAGTTCTTTTCCCAGCTGGCCTTCGATCTCGACTACGAAAACTTCGGGATGCAGAAGATCATGGGCGAGGGGCTGGAGGCGCCGGAGGCCGCCAAGGCGATGATCGCGGCGCGGCCGGAGCTGTTGGAAGCCTGGTTGAAGGATGTCACCACGCTGGATGGCCAGCCCGGCCTGCCGGCAGTCAAAGCCGCGCTCGGACTGTAGATGAAAGCTGCCGTTCTGGAGGCTCCGGGGGCGCCGCTGCCGGTGCGCGAGGTGCCGATGCCGCACCCCGGTCCCGGAGAAATCCTGATCCGGCTGGAAGCAAGCGGTGTCTGCCACACCGATGTGCATGTCTGGCAGGGCCACTATCTTCCGGCGACACCGCCCGCCCCCTTCATTCCGGGTCACGAGGGTGTCGGGCGGGTGGCGGGGCTTGGTGCCGGGGTGACGGACTGGGCCATAGGCGACCGGGCGGGTGCTGCCTGGCAGCATGCGGCCTGTGGTGCGTGCATCGCCTGCCGTACCGGGCAGGAGGGCTTCTGTCAGGACCAGAAGGCGCATGGCTTTGACGTACCGGGAACCTTTGCCGAGTATGTGGTCGCCAAGGCGGCCTTTGCGGCCCGGTTGCCCGAAGGCGACGCTGCGGCGCTGGCCCCGTTGATGTGTGCGGGGCTGACGGCCTATGGCGCGCTGGACCGGGCTGGTCTGCAGCCGGGTGAGACCTGCGCGGTATTCGGTTGCGGCGGGCTGGGGCAGTATGCGGTGCAACTGGCCCGCAGGCGCGGGGCCTTGGTCCATGCGGTTGACACCGACGCCGAAAAGCTGGCGCAGGCGGCGCGGCATGGTGCCAATTCGACGGGTGCCCCTCAGACGGACGGACCGGGAGGGATCGCCGATGCGGTGATCAACTTTGCGCCGACGGCCCGGGCCTGGCCTGCGATGCAACATGCGGTGCGGCCCATGGGCCGGATCGTGGCGGCTGCGATGGTGGATGAACCGGTACCCCTGCAGCAGGACTGGCTGACGGCCTCGGGCGTCACCGTGATGGGCACCAGCGTCGGATCGCGCGCGCAGATGCGGGACCTGCTGACCCTGCATGCCACGGCACCTCTAACGGCCGAGATCGAGCGGATCCGCCTCGATGACGTGACCACGGCATTGACCCGGCTTGCCGACGGGCGGGCCAGAGGCCGCTACTGCATCATCTTCTGACAGGAGCGGCGGGCCGCGCCCGCGCGCCCGGCCCGTCTGGGGTCAATAGCGGTAATGCTCGGCCTTGAACGGCCCGTCGACCTTGACGCCGATATAGTCGGCCTGGTCCTTGCGAAGCTCGGTCAGCTTGACGCCGATCTTCTTCAGATGCAGGCGGGCGACCTTTTCGTCCAGCGCCTTCGGCAGGATGTAGACGCCGGGGGCATAGTCCTTGTGCCTGGTCCAAAGCTCGATCTGGGCGAGGACCTGGTTGGTGAAGGAGGCCGACATCACGAAGGACGGATGGCCGGTGGCGTTGCCAAGGTTCAGAAGTCGGCCTTCCGACAGAAGGATGATCCGGTTGCCCGAGGGCATCTCGATCATGTCGACCTGGTCCTTGATGTTCGTCCACTTGTGGTTGCGCAGGGCGGCGACCTGGATCTCGTTGTCGAAATGGCCGATGTTGCCGACGATGGCCATGTCCTTCATTTCGCGCAGATGCTCGATGCGGATGACGTC
>JBIJDO010000332.1:0-3754 GCA_044344105.1 Tabrizicola sp. | reverse complement strand
TTGCCGGTGGTGGTGATGAAGATGTCGGCGGTGGCGACTTCGTCTTCCAGCAGCGTCACTTCAAAGCCGTCCATCGCCGCCTGCAGGGCGCAGATCGGGTCGACCTCGGTGACCTTCACCCGCGCACCCGCACCACGCAGCGACGCGGCGGAACCCTTGCCCACGTCGCCATAGCCGCAGACCACGGCGACCTTGCCGGCCATCATCGTGTCGGTGGCGCGGCGGATGCCGTCCACCAGCGATTCCTTGCAGCCATACTTGTTGTCGAACTTCGACTTGGTGACAGAGTCGTTGACGTTGATCGCCGGGAAGGGCAGCTGGCCCTTCTTGTGCAGGTCATAAAGACGGTGGACGCCGGTCGTGGTTTCCTCGGACACGCCCTTGATCGCGGCGCGGGTCCTGGTGAAGAAACCGGGGGTTTCCTTCATCCGCTTGGCGATCTGCTTCTTGATCACCTCTTCTTCCTCGGACTGCGGGACGGGGATGATCTCTTCACCCGCCTCGGCACGGGCACCGAGAAGGACATACAGAGTGGCATCGCCGCCATCATCGAGGATCATGTTCGCGCCTTCGGGGAACATGAAGGATTTGTCGAGGTAATCCCAATGCTCGGTCAGGCTCTGGCCCTTGACCGCGAAGACCGGAATGCCTGCCTTGGCGATGGCCGCGGCGGCGTGGTCCTGTGTCGAGAAGATGTTGCACGAGGCCCAGCGGACATCGGCCCCAAGCGCGACCAGCGTCTCGATCAGCGCGGCGGTCTGGATCGTCATGTGCAGCGAACCGACGATGCGCGCGCCGTTCAGCGGCTTTGACGCCCCGAACTCCTCGCGGCAGGCCATCAGGCCGGGCATTTCGGTCTCGGCGATGGTGAGTTCCTTGCGGCCGAAATCGGCGAGTGCGATGTCCTTGACGATATAGTCCATGGCGGTCAGCGTTCCTGTCATTCCGGGTCAGGCCGCGCCATAGCAAATGCGGACGGGCAAGACAACGCAGGAGGCTTGTCAAGCGCCGGTGGTTGTGGACAGTTCGGAATGCTTGACCAAGAGGACCCGATGACCGGCCCAGAGCGCCATGACCGTGCCGTCGCTTTCTGCTGCGACAGGAACTACTATCCCTTCGCGCTGTTCATGATCCGGCAGATTGCCTTTCACAATCCGAACCGGCAATTCGACATTGTCGTCTCGACGCTTGACGACCTGCAGGTGCCGGACTGGGCAAGGGACCTTGGCGTGATCATCCATGCCGCAGGCGCGCTGCCGCCCGATGCCGACGTCGGGCGATTGGCCGGAAAGATGGCCCAGCTGTCCCGGCTGCTATTGGCACGCGACCTGGGGGACCGCTACCGGCGCATTCTCTATCTGGACTGCGACATGTTTGTCGAAGGCGGGGACATCAACCGGCTGCTCGATGTCGATCTGGGGCCGCACCCGTTTGGCGCGGTGCTCGATGCGCCCTTCTTCTACAAGAGCAATCACCGGGCCAAGGAATACGTGAAAGCCGGTCTTCCGGCGGCTCCCTACGCCAACACCGGACTGCAGGTGATCGACACGAAGGCCTATCGCGAGCAGGAGGTCGCGCGCCGGTCTCTGGACATCTGCAAGACCCATCCGCATGCGATCGTGCTGGCCGACCAGTCGCTGACAAACCTGGCGATGTACGGAAAGTTTGCGCAACTAGCGCCGTGCTGGAACTGGCAGTTGAACAGAAGCTACCCGCTGGTCCCCTGGCGCTATCCGGTGTTCCTGCGGCATTTCATCAGCAAGAAGAAGCCGGATCGCGACTCGTCGGGCTGGCATGACGCGCGGTTCAGCCATGCGTACCGCGAATTCTTCACGGCGCTGATGCCCGAGGCGCTGGCCCGACTGTCGGCTCCCTGCGATCCGGCGCCGATGCCGGTGGCTGATGCGTCGTGGATCGTGTGGCGGCATCTGCGGGCAATGAAGATCGTGGAGCGGATCCTGGCCCGGCATCCCGATCCCTATCGCGCGGTTCTTTAGGGTCAACATGGCACCCAGGGCATGGCAAAGGATGTTGTCGGGGCGCAGGCTGGATCTCCTGGACCCGACGCCCGTCGATATCGAGGTCGAGGACATCGCCCACGGGCTGGCCTTTGTCGCCCGCTGGAACGGGCAGACACGGGGCGACTGGCCCTATTCGGTGGCGGAACATTCCCTGCTGGTGGAAGAGATCTTCACCCGGATGAGCCCCGCAATAGCGCCGCGCTGGCGGCTGGCGGCGGTGCTGCATGATGCGCCGGAATACGTGATCGGCGACATGATCAGCCCGGTCAAGGCGGCGGTCGGTCCGGGATACGGCGAGCTTGACCTGCGGCTGACCGCGGCGGTGCATCTGCGCTTCGGTCTGCCGACGGTGCTTCCGGCGCCGATCAAGAAGGCGATCAAGGCGGCGGACAAGGTTTCGGCCTGGCTGGAAGCGGTGCAGATTGCCGGGTTTCGCGAGATCGAGGCCGACAGGCTGTTCGGTCGGCCGATGCCGGACCTGGTTCACCGGCTGGAAATACGGCTTCGTCCGCCCGCTGAGGTGCGGGCGGACTATATCTCGGTTGTGGAACGGCTGCTGGCAGCCTGCGACTGATCAAGGCGGGTGCCAGGGGGCACGGGAACGCAGCCAGACGGCATCAGCGGCCCTGATGGCGCAGGGTGTCGCCGAGGTGAAGACCCTCGACCTCCTGAAATTCGCGCGGGCTGCGGCGTGCGGTGTGACGCGGCTCGTGGGTCTCGTGCAGGCGACCCATCCGGGCGGCGATCAGCAGAGCATCGGCGAAGATATTCAACATGGTCTTTCTCCTTTCCATGTGTTGATGACCTCTTTTGCCATGAAATCGGCCATGATACGAATCAGAAAGCCTGCTGGACTGTAAGATGGATTAACATATGGCTGTGGACTGGCGCGCCTTGCCGTCGCTGACTGCGTTGCGGGCCTTTGCCGCCACGGCCGAGTTCCGCAGCTTTTCCCAGGCGGCGCGGGTGCTGAACGTGACCCATGCTGCCGTGGCCCAGCAGGTGCGGGCGCTGGAGGATCATCTGGGCCGCTCTCTGGTCCAGCGCGAAGGGCGGGGCGTCAGCCTGACCGCGGATGGCGAGCAACTGGCGGAAGCGATGGGCGAAGGCTTTGCCGCCCTCCAGCGCGGGGTCGAGGCGCTGAAGGCGGGCGAGGCGGACCGTCCGGTCCGGGTCACGCTTACCGCAAGCTTCGCGGTGCAATGGCTGATGCCGAGGCTGAAGGATTTCTGGGAGCGGTTCCCGGACATCGGCCTGTCGCTGCATCCTGACAGCCGCGTCGTCGACCTTCACCGGGAAGCGATGGATGTGGCGATCCGCTACGGCAACGGCGACTGGCCGGGGGTCGAAGCGGGCTATCTGGCGTCGGCCAGGCTTGTCGTCGCGGGTGCTCCGTCCATTCTGGGCGACCGGGAGACCCTGTCACCGGAAGAGATGCGCGAGATGGACTGGATCCTGTCGCGGAACTGGCCCGAGCAGGATGCCTTTCTACAGCGCCTTGGTCTGGAACCCGACAGCCTTAGCCGCACCGACATCAGCAGTGAGGAATTGGCCCTTGCTGCCGCCAGGCAGGGGCTGGGGCTTGTCGTGGAAAGTGCGGCCCTCGTCGAGGCGGATGAGGCGGAAGGCCGCCTGCGCATCGTTCACGAAAGTCCGGAAAAGCTGCCGGCCTATTTCGTCGTGACTTTGCCCGGGCCAAAACGGGCCTCGGCCCGGGCATTCCTGAAATGGCT
>JBIJDO010000084.1:0-9205 GCA_044344105.1 Tabrizicola sp. | reverse complement strand
GTGGTCCATGCCGACTGCGTGCCGGTGCTGGTCGAGGTCGGGGCCGACTACCGCGTGGATATGGAAGACTTCGCCCGGAAGCTGCCGGGGGCGGATGCGGTGATGATCAGCCATATGCGGGGACATACCTCGGACATGGAAGGGATCATGGCGCTTTGCGATGCGGCCGGGGTGCCGGTGATCGAGGATGCGGCGCATTCGCTGGGCACGGTCTGGGCTGGGCGGAACATCGGGACCATCGGCCGCGTGGGCTGTTTCAGTTTCCAGTCCTACAAGCTGGTGAATGCGGGCGAAGGCGGGATCATGATAACCGACGATCCCGAGATTGCCGCCCGGGCGATCATCATGTCGGGGGCTTATGAGGCGAACTGGAAGAAGCATCCGGGCCTGACCAACTCCTGCGCGCACTGGCAGAACAAGCTGCCGCTCTATAACCTGCGGATGCAGAACCTGTCCGCCGCGGTGATCCGGCCGCAACTGCCGCTGGTGGCCGAGCGGGTCGCGAAAGGGCGGGCAGGGCATGACCGGGTGGCCGCTGCGCTGAACCGGTCGGCGCATCTCAAGGTGCCCGAGGCTTTGGGGCCGGAAGAGCGCGCACCGGATTCGATCCAGTTCAACCTGACCGGCGGCTGGACCGACCGTGAGGCGCTGGATTTCCAGGCGGCCGCCAAGGCGCGCGGGGTCGCCGTCCAGGTCTTCGGGTTGAGCGAAGGCAATGCCCGCGCCTTCTGGAACTGGCAATTCCTGGGCGAGGTGCCGGACCTGCCGCAGACACGGGCCATGCTGATGCGGGCCTGCGACGTGAGGCTGCCGACCCGGCTGACAGAGGCGGAGCTGGACTTCATCGCAGGGGCCATCGTTGATGCGGCGGCGGAGGTCCGGGGGTAGCTGCCCGCGCGTGGGCAGATTTGTCAATCGAGTGAAATCAATAGCTTGGCTGTGGGCGTTCAGAAAATCTTAAGGTTTGTCATGACCGACCTCCTGCGCCGTCTTGATTTTCTGATCCTGCCCTGCCGGGACAATTCGGGTCCTGAGCACTGGCAAAGCCACTGGCAGGCGGCGCTGCCGAACATGACCCGGGTGGAGCAGGACGAATGGGTGCATCCGCGGCTTGACCCGTGGAGGACTCGGCTGGACGAATACGTCGCCCGCGCATCGCGGCCCGTGATGCTGATTGCGCATTCGCTGGGAACCTCGCTGATCATGCACTGGGCGCGGCGGGGCGATGTCGCCCGGATCGCAGGGGCGTTCCTGGTGGCGCCGTCGGACAGGGGACCGGCGGATGTCTGGGCCGAAGCCGGGATCAGTGGCTTTGCACCGATGGTGCTGGAACGGTTTCCGTTTCCGGCGATGGTCCTGTGCAGCCGGAACGACCCCTACGTCGCGTTTGACCGGGCGGAGGTTTTTGCCAAAGCGTGGGGCGCGGAATTGGTCGATACGGGGGAGGCCGGGCATATGGGGAACTCGGCCGAGCTTGGGCTTTGGCCGGAGGGTCTGGTGCATTTCGGGGCGTTCCTGGGGCGGATTTCGCGGGACTGATCCTGCATGGCGGGTGCCCCCCACCCCCATCCCCTCCCCACGGAGGGGGAGGGGAGGCTCTTGGCACCGGCGGACGCGCAGTCCGATCAGGAACGGCATTCGTCGCAACAGTCGGATGCCTCCGGCGGGGATGTTTCTGGACGAAGAATGAAACTGGTGGTGACTTCGGGTCAGAGCACCCGCAGCGCCGGGGCGAGCCAGGGTGTTGACTTCACCGCCGGGGCGATGACGACCTCGGCGATGAGGGGTTTCAGGCGCTGGGCGATCTGGGCGGGAATGCCGTGCAGGATGCCGGCGCGGGCCGAGAGCGAAAGCGTCCGGGCGAGCGCGGGGAAGGGCAGGGGGCGGACCTCGACCTTTTCGCGGAAAGCGCGGGCCTGGTGGAGCGCGAGGGGGGTGAGGATGGTCCAACCCTCGCCGCCCGCGACCATGGCAAGGATCGCGGCGTAGCTGTCGAGCTCGAAGCGGTGCGCGGGTTTCAGGCCGTGGCGCGCCAGATGCGCGGCGATCTGGCGGCCCATCAGGTGGCGCGCGGTGTAGAGGATGAGGGGCAGGTCCTCGATCCGGGCGCCGGGGGGCGCGACCGCGACGAAGGGCTCGGACAGGACCCTATGGACCTCGCGCCAGTCCTCCGGTGCGGCGTCACTGCTGTCGGCGGCGATGACGACGTCCAGGGCGCGCGCCTCAAGCTGGTCCATCAGCCGGTGGCTGGCCCCGGTTTCCAAAAGGAACCGGCAGCCCTTCAGGTCGCGCGCCAGCGTCGAAAGCAGCCGGGGGGTGACGTCGCTGTCGAAATCCTCGATCACCCCGAGGCGGAGCGTGGTGAGGCCGGAGAGGTCGGCCATCGCGAGTTCGGCGCGGGCCTCGGAGGCGGCGTTGAGGATCACCTGTGCGTGGCGGCGGAACATCGCCCCCGCCGGCGTGACCTGAACCGGGCGGCCGGACCGGTCAAGCAGGACCGCGCCAAGGGCTGCCTCAAGACCCGAAAGCTGCTGGCTGACGGCAGAGGGCGAGACGCCGAGACGCCGGGCGGCGGCGGAGATCGAGCCTTCTTCGGCGGAGGCGACGAAGACCTCGATCCCCCAGAGCGTGACGCGGCCTTCGGGCTCTGCCATCGGTCAGAGCTTGGACAGCTTCTTCTGCAACTCGGCAAGCTGCCTCTTGATGTCGGCGATGTCGTCGGAGGAGGCAGGTTCTTCCTCTTTCGCGGGGCCCGAGCCGCCCCAGCCCGGCATCCCGCCCATCATCGTCTTCAGGAAGGCCTCCTGCTGCTTGCGCATCGCCTCGAACCCCGGGACGGCGGACAGGGGGTTCGGGAAGGCGGTCAGGTTTTCCAGCATCTTGGCCTGGCTGCCCCGCAGCATTTCGAAGCTGGAGGCGAGGAATTGCGGCATCACGGCCTGCATGCCGGTGGCGTAGCTGCGGACAAGGTCGGTCAGCACATCGACCGGCAGCACGCTTTCGCCTTTGGATTCATGTTCGGCGACGATCTGGAGGAGGTACTGGCGCGTGAGGTCATCGCCGGACTTGAGGTCGACGATCTGCACCTCGCGGCCCTGGCGGATGAAGCCCGCGATATCCTCCAGCGTCACGTAGTCGGAGGTTTCGGTGTTGTAGAGCCGTCGGCTGGCGTAGCGCTTGATCAGAAGCGGCTTGTCGGTGTCGGCCATGGTCTCCCCCAGAGCGGCTTTGCGCCTGCAGAGAAATCTAAGGGAGGCCGCAGCAAAAAGAAAGGTCAGCCTTTGGCCAGTGCTGCAAAGGACCGGGCTGCACCGGCGGCGGCGACGAAGACCTCGATCCCCCAGAGTGTAACGCGGTCGTCACAGGCCTGCCGCGCGGGATGGCCGTCCGGAACTGCCCGGACCGGCGACCCGCGCCGGAAGTCGGACCCCAGAAGGACAGCCTCACGGCGGAGAGCCTTTCCGGGCCTGTCAGGGGGCAGGAGAAGCGGCCGGAAAAGGAACAAGGCCCGGAGTCGCCTCCGGGCCTTGCCTGCGTCTGTCGAACGCGAAACGCGCGACGAATTACTTCGCGGCGGCAGCGGCTTTCTTGGCCACCGAGGTCACGTCCGCGGTGGCTTTCTTGACGGCGGCGGTCGCGTCTTCCGACATGTCCTTGCCGGCAGCCAGCATCAGCTCGACGGTTTCCATCTGCACTTTCTTGGCGACTTCGGCGAAGGCGGCAAGGTTCTCGGCAGCCATTTCGGCCGCAGCCGAAGCGAAGTCGGTCATCGACTTGGTGTAGTCGGTCGGCTCGGCCTTGGCTTTGGCCATGTCGCCAACCTTGGCCAGCGTGTCCTTGGTCCATTTGGCCGAAATCTCGGTCGACTTCTCGGCGGCTTCGATCGCCACTTTCGAGAATTTCTCGGCAAAGGCGGCCTGGGTCTTGAAGGCGTTCTGGAACGCCGAAGCGTCAACCGGGAACGAAGCCATCATGTCCTGCACGACTTTGGTGAAGTCCGGGGTCTTGGTCATGTCACTCTCCATGGGGGCCGGGGTGGGGGGGATGCGGCCCGTTTCCTGATGGCAGAGATATACGTGCTGCAGCGCAGCATTTCAAGTCCTTTTCTGCAGTGCAGCAATACTTCCGGTTGCGCCGGGTAACCCTGCGGAAAGCGGGTGAAATGTCAGGCGGCGGGGGTCATGCTGACATAGGTTCCCGGTGCCGGACCAAGCGAATCAGCCGGGATCCGCGCCCTGATCATCGGGCCGGAGCGGGCGGCGAGCCAGGCACCCCAGCGCGGCCACCAGCTGCCCTGGTGGAAGGTCGCGGCGGCCTGCCAGGCCTCGGGGTCGCCCGCGACCGGACCCTCATTCGTGTAGTGGCCGTACTTGTCCTTGGCAGGCGGGTTGATGATCCCGGCGATATGGCCGGACTGCGACAGAAGGAAGGTCTTGTCCGCCGACCCCATCTGCTTGATGCCGTTGAAGCTGCCCCTCCAGTGGGCGATGTGGTCGGTCTCGCAGGCGACGGCGCAGACCGGCAGCTTGATGTCTACCAGGCTGACCGGCCGGCCGAAGACCGGGAACTCGCCCCTGGCAAAGCCGTCGCCCTGGCACAGGCCGCGCAGGTATTCTACCGCCATCTTTGCGGGCAGGTTGGTGCCGTCGCCGTTCCAGAAGAGAAGATCGAAGGCGGGGGGTGCCTCGCCCAGCATGTAGGACTTGATGGCGGGGGTGTAGATCAGGTCGTTCGAGCGCAGGAAACTGAAGGTCCGGCTCATGAAGAAGCGCGACAGGATGCCGTCCTGCGCGGTCTGGCGTTCGATGCCGTCGACGAAATCGTCGTTGAGAAAGACGCCGACCTCGCCCGGATCGGAGAAATCGGTGAGGGTGGTGAAGAAGGTGGCGGATTTCACCGTCGCGTCGCCCGCTTTCTGCAGATGCGCAAGGGTGAGGCCCAGCGTGGTGCCCGCGATGCAGTAGCCGACAGCGTTGATCTGGCGCTCGCCGGTGATCCGCCGCACCTCGGCCATGGCGCGGAGATAGCCGTCGCGGATGTAGTCGTCGAGAGCGGTCCCGGCATAAGAGGCATCGGGGTTGACCCAGGAGACGACGAAGAGGGTGAAGCCCTGGTCCACGATCCACTTGATCAGCGAATTCTGCGGCTTCAGGTCCATCACGTAGAACTTGTTGATCCAGGGCGGGAAGATCAGCAGCGGCGTCTGGTGGACCTTTTCGGTGGTGGGTTCGTACTGGATCAGCTCCAGCATCCGGTTGCGGTAGACGACCGCGCCGGGCGTGGTTGCGATGTTCTGGCCGACGTGAAACGCCTCGCGGTCGGCAAGGGTCACCAGCAGGTCGCCCTGGTTCGCCTCGATGTCGCGGACGAGGTTTTCAAGCCCCTGCACCAGGCTCATCCCGTCGGTCTCCACCGCCTTTTCCAGCGCCTCGGGATTGGTGCCAAGGAAGTTGGTGGGTGAGAACATGTCGACAATCTGTTTCGTGAAATACTCCACCCGGCGGCGGTCCTCCGCTGTCAGCGTCTCCATGTCGCCGATGGCGGTCGTGATTGCCTCGGCGTTCATCTGGTACTGCTGCTTGAGGTAGTTGAAGAAGGGATGCGTCTCCCACAACGGGTTCGCGAAGCGGCGGTCCTTCGGGCCGGGGTCGGGCGGGGCCTTGAACTCGCCCTTCGCAAGCACCTGCTGCGCCTCGACATAGTGCTTAAGCGTCTTGCCCCAGTAGCTGACCTGATGTTCGACGACCTTCGCGGGGTTCGACATCATCTCGGCGAAATAGGCGGCGGCGGCCTTCATGTAGACATCCGGCGCAGGCCCGTGCAGGGCGGGGTCGACCTGGCGGCGCTGGGTCAGGGCTGCGGTCAGCCGCTTTGACAGCTCTTCAACCTTTGCAAGATTGGCATTCAACCGCTCGGCACGGTCGGTTGCATCGGGGGTGCTGTCTTCTGTTGTCATGCGAATGGTTCCCCCTTATCGTCGCCGCTGTGCAGCATTGGCGGCCCGGTCAGGCCCGTCGTGCCACATCTGCCCGCCCGGGCGAGGAGACGTGATGAAGTATATGTTCACCTATGACCTGATGGAAAGCGCGCGCAACACCAATGAGTGGTTGGGTGCTTCTGCCAGGGCCTTTGCGAGTTATCCCGCTTTCGCCATGTCGATGAACCCGATGTTGCCGCTGATGGCCGCCTGGGGCGAAGTGACCGAACGCACCTTCAGCCGCATGGTCGCCAAACCCGACTGGGGCATCCGCTCGATCGTCGGGCCGGACGGCCAGGACCATATCGTCGACGTGAAGCCCGTCGTCGAAAAGCCCTTCGGCGATCTGGTGCAGTTCTTCGTCCGGCGCCGGAGCCCGATGGCGCGCAAGGTGCTGTTGGTGGCGCCGATGTCGGGCCATTACGCCACGCTTCTGCGCTCGACCGTGGCCTCGCTTCTTCCCGACGCCGATGTGTTCGTGACCGACTGGCACAATGCGCGCGACATTCCGGTCAGCGCGGGCAAGTTCGATGTCGAGGATTACACGCTCTACCTCGCGGAGTTCATGAAGGCGCTCGGGCCGGACACCCATGTCATCGCGATCTGCCAGCCCGCACCGCTGGCCCTGGCGGCCACCGCCTATCTGGCGGCCGAGGACCCGGAGGCCCAGCCGAAATCGCTGGTGCTGATCGGCGGACCGGTCGATCCCGATGCGGCGGCGACCGAGGTCACCGATTTCGGCCGCCGGATCACCATGGGACAGCTGGAACATCTGGCGATCCAGCGTGTCGGTTTCAAATACAAGGGCGCGGGGCGGCTGGTCTATCCGGGCCTGATGCAGCTGCAAAGCTTCATGGCGATGAATGCCGAGCGGCATTCGAAGGCGTTCACCGAGCAGATTTTCCGGGCCTCGCGCGGCGAAGCATCGGACCACGATGCGCACAACCGGTTCTATGATGAATACCTCGCGGTCATGGACATGACAGCCGAGTTCTACCTTTCCACCGTCGAACGCATCTTCAAGAACCGCGAGATCGCCCGCAACGCTTTCGTCGTGGCCGGTCGCAAGGTGGATCTTGGCGCGATCAACCGCGTTTCGGTGATGACGGTCGAGGGGGCGAATGACGACATCTCGGCACCAGGGCAATGCGTGGCGGCGCTGAAGCTCTTGACCGGCCTCAGCGACGACAAGAAGGGCCAGCATCTGGAAGAGGGTGCCGGGCATTACGGCATCTTTGCCGGGAAAAGCTGGCGGCTGAACATCCGGCCTCTGGTCCTGAATTTCATCGACAAGGCGGCGGGCAAGTCCAGGGCGAAGATCGCGCTGGCTTCGGCGCAGTAAAGCCCGCAATAGGGTCTGTTCGAAAAGTCTAAAAATTTTCGCGAAAATTTTTAGACTTGTCAGCGTGTTCCGCCTCAGCGCGCTTGCTGCTGGCCCAGCATCAGAGTCGGCAGGCGACCGGCGAGGAACGTCTCCAGCACCTTCGTCACCGTCTCGGGCTGTTCCAGTTGCGGCAGGTGACCGGCCTCGGGGATGACCTCAAGGCAGCCCTGCGGCATCATCGCGGCCAGGAATTCGGCCCGGCGACGCGGGACGAGCGTGTCGCTTTCGCCCGTGATGATCATCGTCGGCACATGGACCTTGCGCAGGGTCTTCTGCTGGTCGGCGCGGCGCTGCAGCACGCGAAGATGGCGCTGGAACTGGTCGGGACCTAGGGTTTCCGCCATGTCCATGACCAGCGCCATCACCTCATCGCGCCAGGGGGCTTCGTGGAGCGCCGTCAACGGCAGCATCTGCGCCATGCAGGCCTTCAGGTGCCCGGTCTTGGCCGCGATGAGGAGCGCCTCAAGTTCGACCGCGCGCTGCGGCGTCTCGGGCAGGGGGTCGGTGGAAATGAGCGCGATGCGGGTGACGGCCTCGGGGCGCTTGCGCGACAGCTCGATGGCGATGTTGCCGCCCAGGCCATGCGCCACAAGGGCGAATTTCGGCGGCAGATGCGGGGCGATGTCGGCGGCGATCTTGTCCAGACTGTCGCCCAGACCGGGGGACAACAGGACCACCGGACGGTCCGCCCCAAGCCGGGCCAGTTGCGGCATGAAGCTGCGCGCATCCGCCATGAAGCCGGAAATCAGGACCAGGGGTTCACTCACGACCAGACCTTCGCGCAGGATTTCTGCAAGCGGCGTACTTTGTCTTGGTTGGAAGGCTAGCGAACAAAGGGCTGAATTCAAACCCTGAATCGGGAAACGTACAACATGTCTGGCACAAGGGCCACATCAACCAAGGTTGGAAACCTTCAGGTTGACGGCGTCGTCGATCGGCAGGGCCTCACGCCCGCGCAGCACGTCCTCGACGGCTTCGGTGATCAGCGCAAGACAGGGGGGCGTCGAGAACCGGTGGTCGGCATCCTTGACCAGCGTCAGGCGCAGATCGGGGCTGATGATGTGATGAAAGAGCGAGATCGCGACCGAGGCCGGGACCTCCGCATCGGCACTGCCCTGCAAGAGGCGCACCGGCATCGGCAGGTGCAAGGGTCCGGTCAGGACCTGGTTCTGCCGCCCGTCCTCGATCAGCCGGAGCGTGATCGGATAGGGTTCGTCCGCATAGTCCGAGGGGCGCAGGAACACCCCTTCCTCCATCAGCGTGGTGCGTTCGGCAAGGGTGAATTCGGCCTCCCACATCCGCTCGGTGAAGTCGGGCGCGGCGGCGATGCCGACGAAACCGGCGATCCGGGGGCCAAGTTCGCGCGCCAGCAGGAGGGCAATCCAGCCGCCCATCGACGAGCCGACAAGGATCTGCGGCCCTTCGGTCAGCACCTCGATCACCGCCGCCGCATCTTCGCGCCAGTCGCTGATCGCGCCGTCGACGAAAGCCCCGTGCGACTGGCCGTGGCCGGAATAGTCGAACCGCAGGAAGGACCGCCCCGTGACCTCCGCCCAGGCCTGCAGCGCCTGCGCCTTGGTGCCGGTCATGTCCGACCGGAACCCGCCCAGGAACACCACGCCCGGACCCTTGCCGGGGGTATGGTGATAGGCGATGTGGCGGCCCTGCGGGGTGGTGAGAAAAGTTGTCATGGTCCGAATATAGGCATGGGCCGGGCCGCGCGTCAGGCCGGATGCAACCGACGGGCGAAGAACCGCGCATGGGTTGACTTCGCCCGGGCGGATTGGCAGAAACCGCCCCACACAACCCGCAACCGGGCGTTTCGTAGGCGCCAAACCGACGAG
>JBIJDO010000082.1:0-9270 GCA_044344105.1 Tabrizicola sp. | reverse complement strand
GAAATCGACCTGATCAATGCCGTCTGCGCTGCCGGAGAGATGAACTGTGTCATCACTCCCGTGGCATGGGACGGCATCATTCCCTCGCTGACTTCGGGCCAGATCGACGTGATCATGGCGTCGATGACGATCACCGAAGAGCGGAAGCAGACCATCGATTTCTCGGACAGATACTACAACACCCCGACCGTGGTGATCGGCACCAAGGGCGTCGAGATGGCCCCCACCGCCGAAGGCCTTGCAGGCAAGATCATCGGCGTCCAGGCCTCGACCATCCATGCCGCCTATGTCGAGAAGTACTTCGGTCCGACCGCCGCCGAAGTCAGGATCTACCAGACCCAGGACGAGGCGAACTCGGACCTTGCGGCGGGCCGGATCGATGCGGTCCAGGCCGACAGCATCGCGATGGACGCCTTCCTGGCTTCCGAGGCGGGTGCGGCCTGCTGTGATCTGAAGGGTCCGGTGGAGGATGACCCGGCGATCCTGGGCCTTGGTGTCGGCGCGGGGGTCCGCAAGGGCGACGACGCGCTGCGCGAGAAGATCAACGCGGCCATAGCCAAGGTCATTGCCGACGGCACCTACGACAAGATCACCGCCAACTACTTCGCCTCGTCGATCTACGGCGACTGAGGCGTGCAGCCCGGGGGCGGTCCCATGGCGGAATTGGCGCTTGCCTCCCCGCCAGATGGGGCGGAGGCGCTTTGGCCCCGCCGCCTTGACGGAACCATGGCGGAACATCTGCCATGACCGGGGGCGCGCTCCTTGTTTCGACGCTTGACCTTCTGGCCTGGTCACCCCCCGGCTGGGGGGCGACGCTTGCGGTGGCCCTCGGCAAGTCGATCCTGATCGCGCTCGGGGCCTTTGGCCTCGGGCTTCTGATCGGCGTTGCCGGGGCGTACGGCAAGCTTTACGGCGGGCCGGTCACGCGGGACCTCCTGGCCATCTACACCACCATCGTCCGCGCCGTGCCCGAGCTGATCCTGATCCTGATCCTCTACTTCGCGGTCACCTCCTCGCTGAACAACCTTCTCCTCGCCTGGGGGTTCGAGAGGGTGCAGATTTCCGGTTTCGTCGCGGGCATCGCCGTCCTCGGCGTGGTGCAGGGGGCCTATGCGACGGAAATCCTGCGCGGTGCGATCCTGTCGGTCCCGCCCGGCCAGATCGAGGCCGCCCGCGCCATGGGCATGCCTCCGGTGATGCTGGCCTGGCGGGTGACGCTGCCCCAGATGCTGGCCGCAGCCATTCCCGGTCTGGCGAACCTGTGGCTGATCGCGACGAAGGACACAGCACTTCTCGCCGTGGTCGGCTATGCCGAACTGACGCTGGTGACCCGGCAGGCGGCGAGCACAACCAAGGCCTTCTTCACCTTCTTCATGGCGGCCGGTGCCTTGTACCTGCTGATCTCGATCCTCTCGACGCTGATCTTCTCCCGGATCGAGGCCTGGGCCCGGCGCGGGCAGGTGCGAAAGGCGGGGATGTGATGCAGGGCTTCTGGGTGCCACGCCGGATCGTCATGGCGGGGGTCGCCGCCGTGATCGTGCTCTGGTGCGCGACCAGCCTCAACTGGATCTGGCTCGCCAACCCGAAGTATCAGGCGCTGATCCTGCAGGGCATCTGGACGACCGCCTGGATTCTTGTCGTCACCATGATCCTGGGCATGCTGCTGGCGATCCCGCTGGGTCTGGCGCAGGCGGCGGGTCCCTGGTGGCTGGCCGCACCCGCCAGCGGCTTCTGCGGGCTGATCCGCGGGACACCGCTTCTCCTGCAGCTCTGGCTCCTCTATTACGGGCTGGGGTCGCTGTTCCCGTCGATCCCCTGGATCCGCCAGTCCGACCTCTGGCCGATCCTGCGGCAGGCCTGGCCCTATGCCATCCTTGCCCTGACCCTGTCGGTCGCGGGCTACTCGGGCGAGGTGATGCGCGGGGCGTTCAAGGGCGTGCCGCATGGCCAGCTTGAGGCTGCCAAGGCGATGGGAATGCCCCGGTTCACCGTCTTCCGCCGCATCTGGCTGCCGCAGGCGCTGCAGCGGGTGCTGCCGACGCTGGGCGGCGAGACGGTCCTGACGCTGAAGGCGACGCCGCTTGTGGCGACGATCACCGTGGTCGACATCTACGCCGTTTCGTCGCGCATCCGGCAGGACACCTTTGTCGTCTACGAACCGCTGCTTCTTCTGGCGGTGGTCTACATGGCGATTGCCGGGCTGATCGTGCTGATGTTCCGCTGGCTGGAACGGCGCGAACCGCAACGGCGGGCCTGACGCAGCAGGTCGAAGTTCCCGTTCGGATGCTGCCCAGTCAAGTTTGCCGCTGGATGGGTCAATGCCCATCTGCGGATGTTCGGGAAATCGTTGCAAATGGCTGCTTTGCGACCAACTGTCCGCGCGCGCGCGCCAGTTCACAGGATTGCCACGAAGCCGCTTCGTATGACCCTTGTTCGGTCATATTGGATACAACTTTGACGGGAATCTTGTGATCATTGATACATCGGAGGATGTGGAAATGAGCGCGGCAACAGTGGTTCTGTCATGGTTTCGGGCGTCGTTCGCCGACGGCCTGCTGATTGAGCGGATGGAGCGGATCCGGGGCCACCGCCTGTCTGCATCGGACCCAACGGTCCGGGTGTTCCTGCGCAAGGCATAGGGTTTCCGGGTGCCTTGGGGAACGGGCACCAGACCTCAAGCGTCCCGCTTGGCAATCCAGTCGTGGTCCGGGTCGTTCCTGAACCGCCACTTCCGGATCGGGCCAGCCATTACGTTCAGATAATAGAGTTCGTACCCATAAGGCGCACCGCAGGGATGGTGGCCTTTCGGGACCAGCGTGACGTCGTGGTTCTTCACCGTCATCGTCTCGTCCAGCGACCCGTCCTCGGTGTAGACCCGCTGGATGCCGAAGCCCTGCGCCGGGTTCAGCCGGTGATAGTAGGTCTCCTCCAGATAGGTCATGTTCGGGAAGTCGTCCTCGTCATGCCGGTGACTTGGGTAGCTGGACCAGTGCCCGGCGGGCGTGAAGACTTCCGTCACCAGAAGGCTGTCGGCCACATCCAGCGTCTCCATCGCGATGTTGTTCACATGACGGGTGTTGGTGCCCTTGCCGCGGGGGGTGAGGGTGATCCCCTCGGGTCCCAGGCGGCGGGCGGGGTAGGTCCCCTTGCCGGGGGCCTTGCAGACCCCGATGGTGCAGGCGGTGGTCGCAACGGCCTTCCAGCTTTGCCCATTCGGGACATAGAGACAATGCGGCGGGGTCTTTTCGAAGACATCCATCCGGTCGCCCATCACGCCCCAGTCCTGTCCGGCGGCCTGGACCTTCGCCTTGCCCTCGACGATCACCAGGATCACCTCGGTGGCCCCTGTTACTTCCTCGGCGACGTCGCCCGGTTCCAGCCGGTAGAGGCTGAAGCCGACATAGGTCCAGCCCGCCGTCTTGGGCGTGATCTCCTGCACCTTGCCGCGGGTGCCGGACGGGTGGCGGAGAAGGTCGGGCATGGGGTTCCCCTTACGACGGGCGGGACTGGTCGATGGTCAGCCCAGCCTTGGCGCAGACCTGCAGGATATGCGCGTAGCCAAGCTTGGAATACTCATAGGGCGGGGCCTTGGCGGGGTCCTGCTCGGCCTCGACCACGATCCAGCCTTGGTAATCCATGGCCTTGAGCTTGTCCGCCACCGCCTGAAAATCGATGCAGCCATCGCCCGGCACGGTGAAGGCCCCGGCGATCACGGCGTCAAGGAAGCTGCGGTTGTTGGTGCGGACGTCTTGCACGACCTCGGGGCGGATGTCCTTGAAATGGACGTGGTGGACACGGGAAGCCCAGGTGTTCAGGACGCGCATCACGTCGGCCCCACCGAACAGAAGATGCCCGGTGTCGAACAGCAGCTTCACGTCGGCGGTCGAGCCTTCCATCAGCGCGTTCACGTCGTCCTCGCTCTCGATGAACGACCCCATGTGGTGATGATAGGCCAGCGTCACGCCTTGACCCGCCATCCACTTCGCCAGTTCCGACAGCTTCGCGCCATAGGCCCGCACATCCGAAGCCGAGACCTTGGGGCGGTTGTTCACCGGCACCGCGATGTTTCCCTGCACGGTGTTGGAACATTCCGCATAGACGATGCAGGGGGCCTTCAGCGCCGCGAATTGCTCCACCTGCTGGCGCACCGCCTCGATTTCGGTCTTCACGTCGTTTGTGAGGAGATTGCCGGAACACCATCCCCCGCAAAGGAAAAGTCCGTTTGCGGTCAGGTAGGACCGCAGCCCTTCCGTGTCCGAAGGCATCCGCCGTCCACGCTCGACGCCGGTGTAGCCGATCTCGCGCGCCTCGCTTAACGCCTGCTCCATCGTGTAGGCGGCGGTCAGGTCCGGCAGGTCGTCGTTCTGCCAGGAAATGGGGGAGATCCCGATCTTCACGCTCATCCGTCTGTCCTCAATTCACAAGCCATTGGGCGCGGACGCCCGCTTCATAGCCCTTGCGGGCCTCGTTCACTTCCTTGCGGTCCGACACTTCCGGGACGGCCACATCCCACCAGGTGCCACCTGCGCCCGTGCCGGGCATGGGATCGGTGTCGATGACGATGACGGTGGGGATGGTCGCGGTTCTGGCGCGTCGCAGTTCGGCCTCAAGGTCCGGAATGGACGCAACCTTCACCGCATCGGCCCCCATGGCGCGGGCGTGGGCGACGAAGTCGAGATTGGCCTCGTTCACATGATAGCTGTCGCGCAGAAGGTTGTTGAAGGGCGCGCCGCCGGTCGCGACCTGCAGCCGGTTGATGCAGCCATAGCCCCGGTTGTCAGTCAGCACGACGGTGAAGGGGACGCCCATCGTCACTGCCGTCGCGAGTTCCGAGTTCGCCATCATGTAGCTGCCGTCGCCGATCATGCAGATCACGTCGCGCTGGGGGAGCGCCATCTTGATCCCCATCGCCCCCGCGATCTCGTACCCCATGCAGGAGAAGCCGTATTCCATGTGGTAGCCGCCTTGGGCGGCGCGCCAGAGAACATGGAGCGCGCCGGGCATGGTGCCTGCGGCGCACATGATGAGCGACTGTTTCCCCGTGTTCCGGTCGACAGCGCCGATGACCTGGGCGTCGGTCGGCAGGTCGTTGCCCTTCGGGGCCGCAAAGAGGGCGTCGGTGGTGGCGAACCATTTTGTCCGGGCCGCGAAGTCGGGGTCGGTGAAGCGGTGCTTGCCCAAGGCTGCACTGATCTTTTCCAGCGCGACTTTCGCATCGGAAACCAGCGGCTGCGCGGCGCGTTTCCCGGCGTCGTAGCCGTGGATGTTGATCGACAGAAGCTTGCGGTCCGGCGCGCTGAAGACGGTCCAGGACCCGGTGGTGAAGTCCTGGAACCGGGTGCCGACACCGATCACGAGGTCGGCCTTCGCGGCGAGTTCATTGCCGCAGCCGGTGCCGGTGACGCCGGGCGAGCCGAAGTGCAGCGGTTCCTCCCAGTCCACGGCGCCTTTCCCGGCCTGGGTTTCCACCAGCGGGATGTTGTGCGCCTTTGCGAAGTCGAGGAGCGTCCGTTCCGCGCCGGAATAGAGGACACCGCCGCCCGCGACGATCAGCGGTTGCTTCGCGGCCTTGATCGCGGCAACGGCTGCCTCCAGCTCGCGCTGGTCGGGTTCGGGGCGGCGGATGTGCCAGACGCGCGGGTCGAAGAATTCGACGGGGTAGTCGTAGGCTTCCGCCTGCGTGTCCTGGCAGAAGGCAAGACAGACCGGGCCGCAGTTCGCCGGGTCGGTCATCACCCGCAGCGCGCGGGGCAGGGCGGTCAGGATATGCTCGGGGCGGCTGATCCGGTCGAAGTAGCGCACGACGGGGCGGAAGCAGTCGTTCGCCGAGACGGTGGCGTCGTCGAAATCTTCGATCTGCTGCAGGACCGGGTCGGGCGCGCGGCTGGCGAAGACATCGCCGGGGATGAAGAGGACGGGCAGGCGGTTGACATGTGCCAGGGCGGCGGCCGTGACCATGTTGGTCGCCCCCGGCCCGATGGAGGAGGTCACCGCCATCGCCTTCCGCCGGTGGTTCGCCTTGGCATAGGCGATGGCGGCGTGCGCCATGGTCTGTTCGTTCTGGCCGCGCCAGGTGGGCAGCCCGTCACGGTGGGCATGAAGCGCCTCACCCAGACCCGCCACGTTGCCATGGCCGAAGATCGCCCAGACGCCTTCGATGAAGCGGCTGCCATCCTCGGCTTTCTGGACCGAAAGCCAGCGGACAAGGGCCTGCGCGGCGGTAAGTCGGATCGTGGTCATGCTTTTGCTCCTTCCCGCGCCTGATCCCACAGACTCGCCAGACGGGCGTACCGGTCGGACATCTGTGCGACGGCGGCTTTATCGGTCATCTCGCCCTTCAGCCAGGCGCGGGCGGCATCGCCAAAGATCGTGCGACCGACGGCAAATCCTTTCACCAGCGGTTGCTTCGCCGCAAGCCGCAACGACGCCGCAAGCTCGGATTCCGCGGCGTCGAGGCCAAGGACGACGACCCCGCGCACATGCGGATCGTTGCGGGTGATCGTGGTGCAGGCATTGGCCCAGGCGGCATCGCTGGCGAAGGGTTCCAGCTTCCACCAGTCGGGGTAGATGCCAAGATCGTAGAAACGCTGGATGATCTGCGCGCTGGTCTGGTCGGTCGTCGGGCCGACCTTCGACGGGATGATCTCCAGAAGCATTTCCAGCCGGTTGCGGCGGCAGGCGTGGAAGAGGCGGCGCAGGGTGTCTTCCTGCGCGGCCTTCGTCGCGTCGTCGTCGTCGGGGTGATAGAAGCACAGGACCTTGACGACATGTTCGAGGGGCCATTCCTGCAAACCGCCGAAATCCGGGCCAAGCTCGGGTTCCAGCGTCAGCGGACGCGAGCCGGGCCATTCGACGGGGCGACCGATCCAGAGGCCGGTGCCGGCGGCCTGAAAGAGGGCGTCGCGGCCAAGGCGGCTGTCGCAGAGCACGCCGTAGCCGGGCTGGCCGTCAGCGACCTGCAGGGCGGCTTGCAGGCACAGCTCCTTGAATGCGCCGATCTTCTGCGGGGTCGCGCCTTCCATCTGCTCCAGCTGCATCCGGTGGTCGAAGGCGAAGACGCGCATTGTGGACCAGTTCGTGTGGCGGTTGGTCGCCCAATGGACCTGCTCCAGTGCCGCATCCTTGCGCAGGGCCTTTTCGACAACCCCGCGCTTGAGGAAGAACTGCAACTCCTCCCAGGAGGGATAGGCCGGGGTGCAGCCGTGGCGGCTGACCGCGAAGGCCCCGCAGGCGTTGGCGTATTTCAGCGCCACGGGCCAGGGTTCGCCGTCGAGCCAGCCCTTGATCAGGCCCGACATGAAGCCGTCGCCCGCGCCAAGGACGTTGAAGACCTCGATCGGGAAGCCGGGGCCGGTCTGGCCGTCGTCAAGGCTGCCGGGGATGGCACCGGTGAAGGCGGCGGCCCCCATCGGGCCGCGCTTGCAGACGAGGGTGGCCTTGCCGACGGCGCGCACCGCACGCAGCGCGGCGATGGTGTCGGTGCTGCCACCGGCGATGTGGAATTCCTCTTCCGTGCCGACGATCAGGTCGAAGAGGTGGAGCGTGGTCTGCAGCTTGGCGGTGACGGCGGCGGATTCGATGAACCGGCTTTCGCCGTCACCGTGGCCCGCAAGGCCCCAGAGGTTCGGGCGGTAGTCGATGTCGAGCGCGGTCTGCAGCCCGTGCTTGCGGGCGAGGGTCAGGGCCTTGAGGACCGCCGCTTCGGTGCGCGGGTTGGAAAGATGGGTGCCGGTGGCGACAACGGCGCGGGCCTCGGCGATGAAGGCCTCGACGATGTCAGCTTCGCAGAGCGCCATGTCGGCGCAGTTTTCCCGGTAGAAGATCAGGGGAAACTGCTTGTCGTCGCGGATGCCGAGGAGGACAAGCGCGGTCAGCCGCTCGGGGTCGGTCTTCACGCCCCGGACATCGACGCCTTCGCGGGCCAGCTCCTCGCGGATGAAGCGGCCCATGTGTTCGTCGCCGACCCGGGTGATGAGGGCCGACTTCAGCCCCAGCCGCGCGGTCCCGGCGGCCATGTTGGTCGGCGAGCCGCCGATGTATTTCTGGAACGACCCCATGTCCTCAAGCCGGCCGCCGACCTGCGCGCCGTAGAGGTCGACCGAGGACCGGCCGATGGTGATGACGTCGAGGGTCTTCTGGTGCGACATGGGCAGGCTCCGGCGACTCGATCCGTGGTCATGGAATGTTTATTCCATTTTGACATCGCGGAAAAGGGCTAAGTTTCGCGCCTTGCGGCGACGGCAACGGCAAGCGACAGCGCCAGCGCGATGACCGCAGACAGGGAGCGGAAAGCGCCAAAGTCGATCTCGGTCACGGTCAGGACCGTGTCGGCCAGTCCGGCCAGCGCCGTGGCGGGCGGGCTGGTCAAGGCCACGACGGGCAGACCCTTGTCCCGGGCCACGACCGCGAGGGCAAGGGTTTCCTCGGAATAGGGGGCGAAAGTGATGGCGAGAAGCGCATCGCCTGGCTGCAGGGCGGACCGGTGCCCAAGGCCCGCCACACCATCATGCAGGACGGCCGGAACGCCAAGCTTGTCGAAAACATAGGCAAGATAGCTTGCGACCGGAAAGGACCGTCGAAACCCGGCCAGATGCACCGTCCGTGCCGAAGACAGCGTCTCAACCGCCTGATTTAGCGCGGTTTCATTCAGATCACGGGCCAAGGCCTCCATCGACTGGCGGCCCGCTTCGACAAATTCGGCCACCAGGGTCGCAGGTCGCCCGGCCCCGCCCGCCTTGAGATTGGCAAGCCGGGTTGCATAGTCGGGTGTGCTGCGCTGGAGCGCCTCGCGGAACAGGCGCTGCATCTGGGCATAACCGGTGAAGCCCATGATCTGGCAAAAGCGCATAACGGCCGATGCCGGGACGCCCGCGCCCGCTGCGATCTGGGCCACGGTGGACAGTGCGATCCGCTCAAGATGGGTGGCGACATGGTCGGCACACTGCTGCAGCCGACGCGGCAACTGCCCGTTCAGGCCCTGCAGACGGTCGCGAAACTCGTCCACCGACCGGGGAGGCGCGCGATGTTCGGTTGGGTTGACGGTCTGTCCCATGCGTTCTTCCGGCCCCGGCTGGATGGACTATAGCATGTGGAATTTATGTTCCAAGTGGGCTTGGCAGCCAGAATCGATCGACCCGACCACCAGAGGAGACCGGTGGGTCATGCCTGCCTTCTGCGATCAGGAGCAAGTCCCTCGGACGTGAAATGGTCCGGGAAGCACAAGGCGGCGCAGGTACGAGCGGTTCTCAACGCTTCTTCGGCACCGTAGGG
>JBIJDO010000457.1:0-2513 GCA_044344105.1 Tabrizicola sp. | reverse complement strand
CGCCTGCAGGACGGCACGCGCCGCATGACGAGCGTGACCGAAATCACCGGCATGGAAGGCGAGGTCATCTCGATGCAGGAAGTCTTCCGCTTCGAGCGCCTGGGGGTCGAGCCTTCGGGCAAGATCATCGGCCGCTTCAACGCGACCGGCCTGCGCTCGGCCTATTCCGACCGCTTCCGCCAGTGGGGCTTTGACCTGCCTGCCTCGATCTACGAACCGATTGTCTGACCATCATGCAGATCAGTGCCGCCCCCCTCATCTACATCCTGATCTTCGTCGCCGTCGTGGTGATGGTGAACGGGATCTATCTTCTGGTCTTCGGCAAGTCGATCAGCCTCAACAGCCGCGTCAGCCGGCGTCTGGCCCTTCTCGAGAAGAACGCGAACCGCGAACAGGTCCTGGAACAGCTCCGCAAGGAAATGAACCAGCACCTGAACGCCAAGAACATCCCGCTCTATTCGATGCTGGCCAAGAAGGCGCAGCGGGCGAACATCGCCTTCTCGCCCCAGGCCCTGATCGGGATCATGGGCGTCCTGGCCGTGGTTGCCTTCCTGCTTCTGACCCTCTTCACCGAAGCCCAGGTCGGCCTGCGCATCGTGATGGGCCTCGCGATGGGCGTGGGCGGGGTCTATGTCTGGGTCAACCGGACCGAGAAGAAGCGGATGAGCCTTCTGGAGGAACAGCTGCCGGATTCGGTCGAACTGATGGTCCGCTCCTTGCGCGTCGGCCATCCCTTCTCGACCGCGATCGGCATCGTCGCCAAGGAAATCCCCGACCCGCTCGGCACCGAATTCGGCGTGATCGCCGACGAGGCCGCCTATGGTCGCGACGTGTCCGAGGCGCTGAAGGCCTTCGCGGAACGGATGGACAGCCAGGACCTGCGCTTTCTGGCCGTGGCCGTGTCGATCCAGCAGCAATCGGGCGGCAACCTGGCCGAGATCCTGGAGGGCCTGTCCAAGGTGATCCGCGCCCGCTTCAAGCTCTTCCGCCGGGTCCGCGCCATCACCGCCGAAGCCAAATGGTCGGGCATGTTCCTCTCCGGCTTCCCGATCGTGGCGCTGCTGATGATCAACGTCATCAAGCCCGACTACTACGACGGGGTCCGCGAAACCTCGGCCTTCGTCCCGGCGGCGCTTTTCGTCGTCACCTTCCTGATCATCAACATCATCTACATGAAGGTGATGACCAACATCAAAGTATAGGTCAGCCATGGACTTCCTTGCCACCTTCACCACCGCCCTGACCGACCGCTTCGGCCCGATGGGTCCGCTTCTCGCGGTCGGCCTTCTTGGCATGCTTCTGATCCTGCTTGCCCTGCCGATCGTGATGAAGCGGCAGCGCGACCGCTTCCGCGAGCTCAAGGACCAGCAGCCCAAGGCGGACGGCGAAAAGAAGCGCCAGCTGCGCCGGAACGAAAACAAGGTCGACAAGCTCGAACGCTTTGCGCATTTCCTGGAACCGCAGAAGAAGGAAGAACTGTCCGCCGCGAAGATGACGATGCTGCGCGCCGGGTATCACAACAAGAACTCGGTGCGGATGTTCCACGCCGTCCAATTCCTGATGGCGATCACCTTCCTGATCCTGGGGCTGATCTACGGCATCGTCTCGTCGATCACGTCGGACACCCCGATGAGCGCCTCGAACCTGATGCTCTACAGCCTTCTGCCCTGCGCGATCGGCTACTACCTGCCGCGCTACTGGGTGAACAAGCGCGTGAACCAGCGCCAGACCGAGATCATCGAGGGCTTTCCCGATGCGCTTGACCTGATGCTCGTCTGCGTCGAGGCCGGGCAGTCGCTCGACCAGTCGCTCATCCGCGTCGGCAAGGAAAGCCGGGCCGGCTATCCCGCCCTTGCCGACGAATTCGACATGGTCGCGCAAGAGGTCAAGGCCGGGAAGGAACGGACCAGCGTTCTGAAGGACCTCGCCGAACGGGTTGGCGTGCCGGATGTCGCCTCTTTCGTGACCACGCTCGTGCAGTCCGCCACCTTCGGCACCTCGGTCGCCGATGCGCTTCGGGTCTATTCCGCCGACATGCGCGACAAACGGGTCATGCGGGCGGAAGAGAAAGCCAACATGTTGCCAACCAAGCTGACACTGGGCACTATGCTCTTCACGGTTCCGCCACTTCTGGTCATCCTGATCGGACCTTCGGTGCACGGAATGGTTGTCATGATGACGGAGCTTGCCGGCGGCCTCTGACGGTTCTGACGAGAAGTGACTTGCGCCAAGCGATCCTGGTAACCCTCTGTTCCACGCTTGTTCTGGGCGGCTGTGTGCCGTCCAGCGGCGTTTCGCGCAACCAGCCCTTTGGTGTCGATGCACGCGGCGAGGCCGTGGATGGCCTGACGGTCGGCCACCGTCTGATGGAGGCAGGCGAACCCGAGCTTGCCCTGAAGGCCTATCTGCGTGCGGCGGGCGAACAGGGCATCAATGCCGACGTGCTGTCGGCCATCGGTTCGGCCAATCTCGCCCTCGGGCGGCTGGGCCAGTCCGAACAGATCCTGCGCCGC